>JAAYSR010000002.1 GCA_012518325.1 Bacillota bacterium | reverse complement strand
GGTGCCCCTTTTTTGCATACTTTGGCTGGAGAATAGCATACTAAGAACGATTAGCCAAAGGAGTGACGCAGATGAAGCCGCAAGAGTATCAGAAACTGGTGCAGAAGCACAGTCCGCCCCGACCCCTGGTGAAAAACATGCTGTGGGCTTTTTTTGTGGGGGGAACGATCTGTGCAGTTGGACAAGTGGCTCTGAATATCGCGGAAAAGATCGAAAGAACCAAAGCCGAGGCTTCAGCCGTGACACTGGCCATGATGATCCTGGTCGGGACAATCTTGACGGGCATTGGCGTCTATGATGAAATCGCCGAAAAGGGAGGGGCCGGTGCAGCCATACCGATTACAGGCTTTGCCAATACGGTAACATCTGCAGCTATGGAGTTTCGCCGGGAAGGCTTTCTGTTGGGCATGGCCGCGAAAATGTTTGTGATTGCAGGTCCGGTGATTGTGTTTGGGATTCTCTCCGGATTCATTGTCGCGTTGATCAAGGCTCTAATTCTCGGACTTTTCTAAGGCAGGAGGTGTTTGTGTGTGAGCAACCGCCTTGGCGCCCAAACCCTGACATTCAGCAAAGAACCTAGAATCCTCAGCTCCTATGCCATAGTGGGCCCAATGGAAGGCAAAGGGCCACATGCTCTGGACTTTGATGAAATCCTTCCCGATGATGTACTGAATCAGAAAACTCCGGAAAAATCCGAACGTCTGATCCTGGAGATGGCCATCGCAAAAACGCTGCAAAAAAGCAGCACCAAGCTGGATGAAGTACAGTTTCTCATCGCAGGAGATCTTTTGAACCAGATCATTTCCTCCACATTTGCCGCCGCCACCTATGCGGCTCCCTTTATAGGCATCTATGGGGCCTGTTCAACCTTTGCCCAGGCCATGGGCCTCGCTGCAGCACTTCTGCAGGGCGACTTTGCCAGCAAGGTGCTGATCGGCACCGCCAGCCACTATCAGACGGCTGAGAGGCAATTCCGCTATCCCATTGAGCTGAATGTTAAGCACATTGCCACCAACCATCATACTGTGACCGGGGCAGGGACTGCTCTTTTGGGTTTTGGGGAAGAAGGTCCCAGGGTGACCCACGCCACCTTCGGGGCAGTTGTAGACATGGGGCTGAAGGATCCAAATGATATGGGCAGTGCCATGGCTCCGGCAGCATTTGCCACCATCAAGCAGCACCTGAAGGATACCGGGCGCAGCTTGGAAGACTATGACGTTGTGCTTACCGGAGATCTGGGCAGGCAGGGCAGGAAAATGCTGAGGCTGCTTCTGGAAGGGGAAGGGTTCCAAGGCCTGGATCGCTTGCAGGACGGAGGAAGCAAAATTTACGGAGACGGCCAAAAGACAGGCGCTGGGGGCAGCGGCGCGGCCTGCATCGCGGTCATGACCCTGGGCTATGCCCTCAACAAGCTCAAGTCGGCCAAGGCCCGGCGCATCTTGGTTGTTGCCACCGGGGCGCTTCTCAGTTCGCTCACTGTGGCGCAGGGAGAATCCATCCCCTGCATCGCCCATGCCGTAGTAATTGAGGCTTAAGGGGGAGATCTTATCGAGTACATTATTGCATTTCTAGTAGGCGGGGCAGTGTGTGCCCTGGGGCAGCTGATCATTGATGTGACCAAGTGCACAAATGCGCATCTGCTCGTCGGACTGGTCTGCCTGGGGGCGGTCCTGAGCGGACTGGGCATCTACGAGCCCTTCCAAGAGTTTGCCGGCGCCGGGGCTTTGGTGCCGGTGATGGGGTTTGGCAGTTCCATCACCAAGGGCATGCTCTCGGAAATCGAACGCCTCGGCTGGGAGGGACTCTTTACCGGCGCCTTTGAAATAACCGGCCTCGGTTTAGCTGCTTCCATTGTCTTCAGCAGTATCTTGGCTTTACTGCGGAAACCGCAGAAATGATGGGGAACCCTGGGGAATCTCAGGGTTTCATTTATCTTGGTCTGGTTGGAAGGAAAAGCTATTGTCACGGCGAAATAGGTGAAATAAGCTTTTCAGTAAGGTTTATAAGCTCCAGCCTGTGCCGGACATAGGAATAGTCTTCTATGGAGGGGATTATGATGAAAGAAAGACAACTGGTTGTGTTTAAGCTTCATGATGAAGAGTTTGGGGTAGAAATCACTGACGTCAGGGAAATCGTTAAGGTCGGTCATATTACGCGCCTTCCCCATGTAGCTGATTATATCGAGGGTGTAACAAACCTGCGGGGAGAAGTTATTCCGGTAATCTCTCTGCGCAAGCGGTTTGGACTGGCTTCGCAGGATGAAACGCAGGATACCCGCATTATTATCCTGGAAATCAATGACAGCATGGTGGGCTTTATCGTAGACTCAGTCACCGAGACTCTGCGCCTGTCAGAAGAGGACATTGAGCCCCCGCCAAGCAACATTGCCGGCTTGAAGGCAGACTACTTGGCAGGCGTCGGCAAGCTGGACAACCGGCTGCTGATTCTGCTGGAAGTGGACAAGATCCTCACTTCCGAAGAAACCATCCAGCTGCAGACTATTTCCGATGCTGAGCTGGCCGAGGCAGAGTAAGAACTACGCTCAAGAAATGGGCCTTTGCTGCCGATGAATAATAAGAGGGTGTTTTGCCCGTAAGGGCAAAGTTTAGGTAAAGGGGAGGTGGATTCAATGCATGACATTCTGTCGCAGGAAGAGATCGATCTGCTGATACGGGCGGCTTCTGAACCAGATCTGGAACTGGAAACGATAGTTGAAGAAGAAGATCCTGTTTATGACTTTAGCAGACCTAACAAGTTTTCCAAAGAGCATATGCGCGCCCTACATAGAATCCACGAACAGTTTTGCCGGACATATTCCGGATATATGTCGGCCAAGCTGCGCAACAAGGTAGAGTTAAGGGTTCAGTCCATCGAACAGATACTCTTTGGAGATTTCGTACGTTCTTTACCGAATCCCTCTGTCATCAGCGTATACGCAGTCCATCCCCTTGAGGGTTATATTATCATGCAGTTGACCCCGGATATAGCGTTCCTGCTGCATGACCGCCTGTGCGGGGGCGACGGCATACCCATTGGAGGTTCCCGCGGGCTCACCGATATTGAAATAGCGGTATTGAAGCGGCAGGTCTTAAGCGTGTTTTCCGAGCATTTGGCCGGTGCCTGGCAGGATGTTTCTGATCTGAAGTTCGAACTGGATTACATGGAGAGCAACCCGCAATTTTTGCAGGTTGCCTCTGACAGGGACGCGGTGGCCCTGGTGACGATGCGCTTTACCCTCAATGAAACCAGTGACATGATCAGCATTTGCCTGCCCCATCGCACTTTAGAGCCGATTATCAAGAACCTGACCCACATCCGCATGTTCGAATCGCTGCAGCAGCCGGATCCCAAGCGCATTGAGCTGCTCAAGGCCAAGGTTCGTTCAGCTGTGGTCCCTGTAGAAGTGGAGCTGGGGAAGGCAACGGTAACGGTGCAGGATTTGCTTGATTTGGCTGTCGGGGACGTGATTCCCCTCAGCACTAAGAAGAGTGAAACGCTGGATGTCAAAGTAGGGTCCATGACCAAGTTCAAAGGGACGCCTGGACGCTTGGGACAGCGTTTAGGCGTAGTAATCACATCCGTTTGTGATACACATGATGAAGGGGGGCCGGAAGAAGATGAATGACGATCTTATGACCCAGGAGGAGCTGGACGCCCTGTTGCGGGAACATTCCGGGGAGAATTCCTTGGACGAGCCTGATATCAATGATTTTCTAACCCCCCTGGAACAAGATGCTTTAGCTGAAATAGGGAACATTTCCATGGGGTCTGCTGCCACAGCGTTGAGCACTTTGGTCAATCGCAAGGTAAGCATCACTGTCCCCAAGGTGTATCTGAGCACCCCCGAAGCGATTACAACTTCCTATCCTGAACCCTGTGTTGTTGTTAACGTCGGTTATGTCGTTGGGCTGCAGGGTGCCAATTTGCTGGTCATTCGCGAAGAAGACGCTTTGGTTATCGGCAATCTCATGATGGGTGAGGATGGAACCAACCTCCCGCCCGAGCTCGATGAGCTCTATCTCAGCGCCATTACCGAAGCAATGAACATGATGATGGGTTCTGCTGCCACATCGATGGCGGAGCTGTTTGCCCGTCCCATTGACATTTCTCCGCCTGCGACGTCCAGGCGCGACTTTGCCGTTGACGCGCTGACGGATGGAAATCTGACCGATGAAGAAGCTGTGGTTACCATTCAGTTCCGCATGGAAATCGAGGATCTGGTGGACAGCACCATCTTACAGGTTACCAGGATAGACTTTGCAAAAGAGATGGTCAAAAGCCTAATGCCGCCTGAGCCGAAGGCTGAGGAAAAAGCTGAGCCCGTGGCGGCTGTCAGTGCAGACTGGGATGATCTTCGCCAAAGCCCTGTCCATGCCGAAGCACCCTCTCCGTTGCCGCTGACTTCAGCCCCTGCTGGAGCAGGCTATGATCTTGGGAACATCAATATTGACCTGATCCGGGATATTCCGGTTCAAGTACGGGCAGTCCTGGGGCGGACCAGGATGACCATCGACAATATCCTGCGCTTGGGTCCAGGCCATATCATGGAACTGGAGTCCCTGCACGGCGAGCCGATTGAACTTTTTGCCAATGAGAGGCTCATCGCCCATGGAGAAGTGGTGGTGGTCGGTGAGCAGTTTGGGGTAAGGATTACAGAGATTGCGACGCCGCAGGACCGCATAGGCAGCCTGCGCTAGAGGCTGTGCGGCATGTAAAGGGGGAAGCTCATGGACATTAGTTCATTTAAGGAAGTATTCGCAGCAGAAGCCCGTGATTACCTTCAGTCGCTTAACGAGGATCTTCTGAGTTTTGAAAACGATCCGAGGGACAAAACCACTGTCGACGAAATGTTTAGGGCAGCCCATAGTCTCAAGGGCATGGCGGGAACTATGGGCTTTGATGAGCTTGCTGAGTTTACACACGAAATGGAAAGTGTTTTGGACCTGTTGCGAAATGAAGAACTCCAGCCCACACAAGACGTGATCAACGCCTTGTTCGCTTCTGTAGACACCTTGGAAGTTCTGCTGGAACAGACCATCAATGAAGAACCTATTACATCGGTTCGGGAGCAAATTGCTATGCTGGAGGCATTAACCAAGAAACGGCCGGAAGTGATGCCCGAGCCCCTTCAGGAAGAAGCCGCGGCCGTTGCAGTTGAGCTCGATGAGTTTAAGCGTGAGACCCTTAAACAGGGCATAGCGCAAGGTTTCGCGGGCTTTTTCGTCAAGGTGGTCCTTCGGGAAAACACTGTACTTAAATCGGTGCGCGTCTACACGGTATTCCAGGCAGTGGAAGAAGTTGCCACAATTATTCAGAGCAATCCTTCGGTACAGGAACTGGAAGAGGAAGAGTTTGACGACACCTTTATTCTAACCGTTTTAACCAAAGAGTCGGCCGAGAGAATCCAGCAGATTGTTGAGAACATCTCCGAGATCGAAGCGGTTGAGGTTGAACCAGTAGCTCTGGAGGATGGACAGGCTCTTGAGCCAGAGCTTCCGAAAGCTCCTGCCGCAGAAACGGCGGCTGCTGTTGAAAAGGCGCAGCCTGCCGCTCCAGCGCCTGCCGCAGTCCGGCAGCACCGTCCTGAAGCTCTTGTCAGGGTGGAAACGGAGCGCTTGGACAAGCTGATTAACCTTGTCGGTGAACTGGTCACCAGCCGGACCCAGGTTCTGGAGATGGTCAAGGTTGAGGACAGCATTGGGGCCCTGGATCAGCTGGACCGTGTCACCACCGAACTGCAGTATGCAGCTATGAGTCTGCGGATGGTCCCCATTAAGCAGGTATTCGACCGCTTCCCGCGCATGGTGAGGGATTTGGCCCAGTCCAGCGGCAAGGATATCAACCTGAAAATCTACGGCGAAATGACTGAATTGGACCGTTCCATCGTTAACCAGATTGGGGATCCGTTGGTACACCTGATTCGCAACTCCATTGATCACGGCCTGGAACCTGCAGCAGACAGGACGGCCAAGGGCAAGCCTGCAGCGGGAACTATTACGCTAGGGGCCAGACATGAAGGAAGCCACATCTTAATTGAGATCAGCGACGACGGCCAGGGGCTCAATCGTGAGAGAATCAGGGCGAAAGCGGTGGAAAAAGGACTGCTCAGTCCAGATCACGGCCCCATAACCGTGTCAGAAGCTGCCGATTTGCTGTTCAGCGCAGGGTTTTCTACCGCTGAGCAAGTTACCGATCTCTCAGGCAGGGGTGTAGGGCTGGATGCGGTTAAGTCAACTGTAGAATCCTTAAGCGGAACAATCGAAATCGAATCCGAGCCAGGACACTACATGCGCACTGTCATCAAGCTGCCTTTAACCTTGGCAATTATTAAGGCGTTAATGGTTGTAGCTGACGGGGAGACACTTGCCATCCCGATTCAGGCGGTGCGTGAGAATCTGCAGGTGGAGCGGAGTCAAATCAAGACAGTGCAGCAGCATGAAGTGATTATGCTCAGGAACGAAGTGCTGCCCCTGTATGATCTGGCTGAATGCCTTGGTTTTAAGCCGTTGGAGACAGAGGGTCCGCTGTCGGTGATTGTAGTAGAAATTCGAGGCCAGAAGGTTGGTTTCGTCGTAGAAGATCTGATCGGCCAGCAAGAGATCGTAATCAAGTCCATCGGGGGCATTCTCAGCGATATTCGAGGAATTGCCGGGGCAACCGTGTTGGGCAATGGTACTATTGCCCTAATCATTGACAATAGTACTTTAATCGGATAGGAGTTGAGCGTTGAATGGCAAAAACAGTGATGATAACTGATGATACAGCGTTTATGCGCATGACCTTGAAGAATGTAATCGAAAAGAATGGTTACACTGTGGTAGCCGAAGCCGCCGATGGCGAGGAAGCGGTAGCGCTGTATAAAGAGTTTCGACCCGACATGGTGACCATGGATATTACCATGCCCAAAATGGACGGCATTACTGCAATTAAAGAGATCATGAAAATTGACCCAAATGCCAAAATCATTGTCTGCAGCGCCATGGGGCAGAAGCCTATGGTAATAGAAGCCCTCAGTGCCGGCGCAAAGGACTTTTTAGTGAAACCTTTCGATGCAGAGCGGGTAGTGGAATCATTGCGAAACATCAGTTCCTAGGGGTGGTGGCATGAGCAGCGATATTAAGTTGGATTTCCTTAAAGAACTCGCCAACATTGGAACTGGACATGCAACCACTGCTCTTTCGCAAATGCTGGGCGGCCGCCTTTTTCAGCTTGTAGTACCGGATGCCCAGATGCTGCCCTTCTCCGAAGCCGCTGAGTATATCGGCGGGCAGGAGCAGATTGTCGCAGGCATTTTTATAGTCGTGTCGGGTGATGTAGGCGGATACATGGCCTTCCTGATTCCCTATGACAGCGCGATGGTACTGGTCAGGCTGCTTACCGGCGATGACAGCCGCGAATTGAATGAGCTGGCCCGTTCTGCCTTGCAGGAACTAGGCAATATTATGATTACCTCTTACTTAAACGCACTGTCCAAAATGACGGGCTTCCTCCTGGCCCCAAGCGTTCCCGGCGTGGCTGTAGATATGGCTGGAGCGGTCTGGGAGAGTATCCTGGCCGGAGCACAGGTTGCCAATGAGGTTACCGTTATTCGTACAGAGTTCTTTGCCGACGGAGAATCCATCGAGGGCAACATCATCTTTCTTCCTGATGACGATGATTTTCAGAAGATCGCACGGGTACTGGGCCTGGAGGAAATGTGATGAAAGAAGTCTTTGTAAATATGGGGGAAATCAGTGCCTTCAAGCAAGAGGGCATATTGACTACTGTGGGGTTGGGTTCTTGCATTGGCGTAACTCTCTACGATGCTGTTGAAAAAGTAGGTGTCATGGGACACATTTTTTTGCCAAAAAGCAGACCCAAGGATGAAGATGCGCTGCCGGGAAAATATGCTGATACCGGGATTCCGGCTATGATCGAGGAAGCTTTGAAGCTGGGAGCGAAAAAGTCCCGCTTAAAGGCTAAGATGGCAGGGGGAGCAAACCTGTTTCCCAACCTAAATACCAACAGTACCAGCATAGGGCAGCAGAACATCGAAGCAGTCGCAGAAAACCTCTCGAAACACGGCATTGCAGTCGTCGGTAAGGATGTTGCGGGAGGTCACGGGCGCAAAATGCGCTTTTTTGTTGACACAGGGGTGGTAACTGTCACAGCTATCGGTAAAGAGGCCGTAGAGATTTGAGGGTGATATTATGCCGATTAGGGTTTTAGTAGTAGATGACAGCGCCTTTATGCGTAAGCTGATTACCGAAATCATTAATGCAGACCCTGAGCTTGAAGTGGCCGGCTTTGCCAGGAATGGGCAGGACGCCCTGGAAAAGCTGGACAGGCTGGACGTGGATGTAGTTACATTAGACGTTGAAATGCCTGTCATGGACGGTCTGGAAACCCTGCGACGGATCATGAAATCAAAGCCGCTGCCTGTGGTCATGCTGAGCAGCCAGACCAGAAGAGGTTCTGAAACCACCATTCAGGCCTTGGCCCTGGGTGCAGTTGACTTTATAGCCAAGCCCAGCGGAAGTCTGGTCCATCCGGTTGGACATCCTTCTGCTCCCGCTTCTCCTCCTTTGGAGGAGATTGCTGCGGAGATCAAGGACAAGGTAAAGCTGGCCGCCTCGGCAAGAGTACAGCCTGCGGAACCGGAGAAGAGCGTACGAGTGGTTAAACCGCCTGCTTTGCCGGTTTTTGACCGTCCTGCTGCCGGTGCAGCCGACAAGCTTGTGATCATTGGATCCTCAACCGGCGGACCTAAGGCCCTTGAAGGGGTCTTTGCGTCTATACCGCCGAATCTTCCAGCCGGAATCGTGGTGGTGCAGCATATGCCCAAGGGTTTTACCAAGAGCTTTGCTGAACGTTTAGATCGG
>JAAYSR010000133.1 GCA_012518325.1 Bacillota bacterium | reverse complement strand
GCAGGGGCATGAATCAGTTCTGGGGCCTGTGCCAGCGCGTTGTCGGGGTCTTTCAGTCCGTGTCCGGTCAGGACGCATACTGCGCAAATCTCTTCATCGGAGTTGAAATAACCTGAATAGTAAAGTTCAAGCAGGCCTGCAACTGAAGCTGCTGAAGCAGGTTCGCAGAAAATGCCTGTCCTGGCAGCCAGGAGCCTGTAGGCCTCCAAAATCTTCTCATCGCTCACAGCTTCAATGAGGCCGCCTGATTCGTCCCTAGCGGCCAAGGCACTTTGCCAGTTGACGGGATTCCCTATCCTAATTGCAGTCGCCACCGTCTCCGGGTGCTCCACCGCATGCCCGAGGACAATAGGCGCCGCCCCTTCTGCCTGGAAGCCGAGCATCTTCGGTACGGCATCGGCCAGGCCGGCAGATCTGCACTCTCTAAACCCGCGCCAATAGGCAGTGATGTTTCCGGCATTGCCCACAGGAATGCACAGGTGGGTTGGGGCACGGCCCAGCTGATCACAGATCTCAAAGGCAGCTGTCTTCTGCCCCTCAATGCGGTAGGGATTCAGGGAGTTGACTAGAGTGATCTGCTCTTCCTCCGCCAGCTGCCTGACTATTCTCAAAGCCTCGTCAAAGTTTCCCTCGATGGACACCACTTTGGCGCCGTGAATCACAGCCTGAGACAGTTTGCCCATGGCCACCGCACCCTCCGGCACCAGGACAAAGCAAGGCAGACCCGCCCGGGCTGCATAAGCCGCAGCGGAGGCAGACGTATTGCCGGTAGAAGCACAGATGACTGCCTTAGCCCCTTCTTCCTTCGCTTTGGAGATGGCCAACGTCATCCCCCGATCCTTAAAGGAACCGGTGGGATTCGCCCCCTCGTATTTCACATAGACCGGAAAGTCAACGCCTAGCGCTTCGCCCACCGGTATAAGGGGCGTATTTCCCTCCTGCAATGTCACCACGGGAGTTTGCTCTGTCACTGGAAGAACGCTTCTGAACTCCTCAAGCAAGCCTCGCCACATCATGCTTCCCCTCTCTCCTGGGCCGGCCCCAAGTGGATGGTCATTTGCTCATTCTTGGCTATTTCCAGCCGCACCCTGCCAGTCTTGCTGTCATACCACAGAGAAGGATCATAGCCCTCAAGCCTGGGCAATGTGCCGGTCCACTTCTCCACCCGGTAGCCTTCTTTGATCTTCAGGCTGAACTCGGCCACAATAAAGCCGGGGCCCCTCCGGTACATGATTTCGGAGATGTTCGCGGCTTCCTTCGGCTCAATTGTAACCTCCAGGGTATAGCTTGTCCTCTTTCTGTTCAGCAGGAATACGACCACAACCACAATCAGAAGTGCGATAAAAAGATTCACTGCACCATCCTCCCTCTAACTGCCGCAGCATTTCTCATACATTTACCTGGACTATTACTGCTTTTTGGCAAGTATTCTTCTCCGCGCCACAATTCCCTGCTGCCATCCGCGGGCAGCGCTGAAACAGCAGAGCTCCCACGCTAAAACGAACCCAAAAAAAGAGTGCGCCGGCTGCCGCGCACTCTCTGGTCTGGTTTTACTTCTCGCCAATCAGAATCACATCTATGTCGTTCACATTGGTTCTGCTCGAATAGGCGATAGAGTCGCCCAGGTGGTCAAAGAAGGCCTCTGCTTCATGCCTTTCCAAATGCCAATAGGGGTCCAGGGTCGCCCGGGCAATTGTACCGCCGTCTGCTATAGCCCCTGACTTGCCTTCTCCGTCTACCCCGTCGGTGTCCGCCCCGGCCACCACTATGTTTCTCCTGCCCTGGATCTCAATGGCGGAGCTGAGCACAAACTCCCGGTTCGGCCCAAAGCCGTCCCGGTCTTCCCAGTCAAAGGTTACGATCATCTCCCCGCCCATAATCAGAGCAGCCGGCGGCTTGATGGGGTTCCCCGAATCCTGCACTTCCTTGGCAATGGCCATGATGCTCTTCGCCACAATCTTGGCTTCGCCGTGGTTCTGGCTGGTGAGGATCATGGTGTTGAAGCCTTCCCTTTCCGCAACCGCCCTGGCCGCCTGGAGGGCACTCATATTGTTGCCGATCAGGTAGTTGTGAACATTCGGCGGCACCTCCCGGGGAGGCTCCCATTCAGGGTGCTCCAAGCCGGCCTGCAGGTGCTCCCGGATGGAGGCGGGAGTTTCGTCCCAGATTTTGAACTTCTTCAAGTAGTCGATTGCCTCGGCAAAGGAGGTGTCGTCCTTGTAGGTTGGGCCGGAGGCTATAACGCTCATATCGTCGCCAATTACATCAGAGAGGATCAGCGAGATCAAGGTGGCACCCTTCTCGGAAACCCGCTTGCCGAACATGCCGCCCTTAACCTGGGTCACATGCTTGCGAATGGTGTTGATCTCCCGAATCGTAGCCCCGCACTTCATCAGCAGCTGGTTGAGCTCATACATATCACCGACTGTAATGCCGGCAGGGGGTGCGGTAAAGAGGGCAGAGCCGCCTCCGGAGATCAGGAAAACCACGAGGACCTTTTCATCGGGCTGAATGCCGTCCACCAGCTCCAGAATCTTGTTGGCATAAAGGACATTCTCCTGTTTCGGCGCGGGATGGTGGGCCTGGTAGACGGGGATAGACTCTACCTCCACCAGGTCGATCTCCTCACCGAGCTTAGTGATGACAAGTCCGCCGTCGGGCCGAAGAATCTGTTCGAAGGCGTTAGCCATGGGGGTAGCTGCCTTGCCGATGCCGAAGAGGAGCACTCGGTCAAATTCCTGCAAAGCATAGGCGTCACCCTGCACATACAATACCTGATCCTCCACACGCACCTGGGACTGAATGGCGTTGTTGGGGTCAGCCGCCTGCACCCCGGCCATGATCATCTCTTTTGCGATTTTTCTATATCGTTCAATCATAAAAGCCCTCCTCAAGGGATCTAAGTCACCAGTATACTTCCTCAAAGCGGCAGACTATCCTTCATCTACCTTGTCACAGCCTCCGATTTTTATGCATCGGCCCGCGCACGCAAAAGCCCCGGATTGCTCCAGGGCTGGCTCTTCCCTTACTTTTTATTAGGTATCTTTCTCAGTGCCTCATCGATTTCCAGAATCTTTTCCTC
>JAAYSR010000132.1 GCA_012518325.1 Bacillota bacterium | reverse complement strand
TTCAATCTCTGCCAGCGTTAGAATCCCGTTTTCGGTAAGGATTTCCACCAGGCGCAGATAGGAGTTTCCCTGCATTTCCAGGAGCCTGTCCACTTGTTCAGCGGACAAGTATCCCTGTTCAACTGCCAAATCACCAAAGCGTCTGTCTGTCTGCCTCTGCAGAGCGTTCAGTTTTTCAGCCTGCTCCTTGGTGAGCATGTTCTCTGCCACCGCGATTAGGCCAAGCTTAACTCTTCCCTTTTTCTGCTGCTCACTGATTAGGGCGTAGTCTGTTTCAGAAATGCGTCCTTTGTCAAGAAGGAAGTTGGCGAAGTGTTGTGCGAACAAAATATCTCCCCTTTCTGGTGCTTGTTTTCCATTTCAATTATTTTCCTATTCGACGCCTTGCGAGGTAAATCCTTTGCTCAGCTCACCCTTGTGTCTGAATTGCGGAGCCAAAAAACATGGTCGCGGACATTATGGTATAATCTATCTAGCATGATTTGTGTAACGCTGGTGTTAAGGGGGACATGGTATGCGGTTTAGCCCATCATTCAGCAAAGAGTATGAAGTGGAGGTCGGCCTGGTAGACTTCCGCGGGAACATCAAGCTCAGCGCCTTGTTTTTGTGCCTGCAGGATGCAGCTGTTCTGCACGGGGAGGAGCTGGGCATAGGCAGAAAAGAGATGTTGGCGAAGCACAACGGCCTTTGGGTGCTGGCCCGGATGCGGGTCGATCTGATGCGCTATCCCGCCTGGGGTGAAAGAATTACAGTGGAAACCTGGCCTAACCTCCCCGGCAGGGTGGAGTGCCTGAGGAATTTCCTGGTTAGGGATGCCCAAGGCGAGGTGCTTGCCAAGGCAGTTTCCGTTTGGGTTGTAATAGATGTGGAGACCAGACGGCTGCAGAAAGCTGAATCGGTCTTCCCTGAAGCACTTCAGTTTATTTCAGAAAAGGCCATTGATGCAAAGCTTGGGAAACTAAGGGCCGAAGGCGAACTGGAACCTGTGCACAAAAGGGTAGTGGGCTACAGCGATATTGATGTCAACGGCCATGTCAACAATGCCAAGTATGTGGACTTCATTGCAGACTGTTTCAGCTTGGCTGCGCACAAAAAGCACCGAATCAACTCCATTGAGGTCAATTACAGCAACGAGGCTTTGCCGGGGGAAACAGTGACCTTGTACAAGGACATTTCCCGTTTGGATCAGGGCCTGGTCTACGTTGAGGGTGTAAATGCAGAGGGGGATAAACTGATCTTCAAAGCAAAAATGGGAATTGAACCTTGCTATTAGAGGGAGGAATACTTGGGTCGAAAGTGGAATTTTATTGTTAAGAAATATTGGATCGACAGAGGCTGTGTCGCACGTTGTGATCGAGCAGGCATGGGATTTTGGCACCCCTGACAAGTAACCTTATCGCAACCGAAGACTGAAGCCTCTTTTTTGATCTCGCACTTGCCGGCGGAACGTGTTCGAGTACAAAAGGGGAGGGAGTTTTCTTTGTTTAAACTGAGAAGCATTGCTGCTAAGATATCGATCTACATAGCGGTTTTGGTGCTGGTCATTTGCGGCATACTGGGTGTTCTAGCTTATCGCAACGGCACCGAAGCGGTTAAGGCTGAAGTCAGGGAGGCGCTGCGGCTCATGGCAGAAGAGGGAAGCCGCTACCTGGAGAGCCGTTTTGAACTGCAGCTGGCTGTACTGGAAACAGTGGCTGAACGTCCGGAAATCAGCGGCATGAACTGGGACGAACAGCTGCCTGCACTCCGGGCTGAGGAGGGGCGCCTGACTCAGTTTCTGGCCCTGGGCATTGTAGACAAGAGCGGTATTGCCCATTACACTGACGGTTCAACTGCAAATCTGGCTGATCGGGCCTACGTCATCGACGCTCTGGCAGGCAAGGCGGTGGTTTCAGATCTGATCGTCAGCCGAGTCAACAACTCCCTTGTCTTGATGTATGCCGTTCCCATCAGACAAAATGGCCAGGTGGCCGGTGTCCTCATCGCCAGAGGTGACGGGATGATGCTTAATGACATCATCTCCCCCTTGGGTTTTGGGGAGCAAGGCTGGGCCTACATTATTAACGGCGAAGGGACGATCTATGCCTATCCGGATCCAGCGGTTGTGATGGAGCAGGCAAGCGTCTTTGACCCAACTTCCCGGTTTATTAATGCGGGCCGGGCGATTCAGGAAGCCCTGTCCGAATCCGATAACTCTGTGGTCGTCGCCTACGCCTTGGAAGATGGGCAGACCAGGCTGGTTGGCCTGGCTCCGGTCCCTTCGAAGGGTTGGCGGATTGCCATTGGCGCCATGGAGTCAGACAAGCTTTATCACATCAACCGGCTGCGGACATTTTTATTCGCGGTTTCTGCCACGCTGATCGCGGCAGGGGCTGTGGCCGGCATCGTATTTGCCAGACGCATTTCCCATCCTCTCCAGGAGGTGCAGCAAGCCATTGAGGCGGTGGCGGAAGGTGATTTGACCAGAGATGTAAAGGTCAGGTCCGCAGATGAGGTGGGCAGAGTTGCCCAGGCTTTACATGTCACGATCAACAGCATGCGGGAGGCCATGGGGATGGTTTCCAGCACCACTGATGAGCTGGCCAGCACCAGCCAGGAACTGGCTGCCGCCTCACAGGAAGTGAGTGCCTCCATTGAACAGGTAGCAAGCACCACTAACCAGTTTTCGAGTTCCTTGGATATGATGAACACAAATGCCCAGCAGATGAGCAAAAATGTAGAAGGTATTTCCCAGCAGGCGGC
>JAAYSR010000131.1 GCA_012518325.1 Bacillota bacterium | reverse complement strand
CCGTAGGCCTTGGCAACCTCCTGGGTGGTGTCTACCAGGTAGGTCCAGGGGAAACGATGCTCTTCCATGCGCTTCACCATATTTTCATAGGAGTCCTCTTCATAGGTGTTAGGACTGTTGGAGTTGATGGCAACAAAGTCAACGCCCCGTTTTTGGAACTTTTCCACCGTTTTGCGGGTGATCTCATCGGAGTTTTTTACATAGGGGCAATGGTTGCAGGTGAAAAAGACAACGAGACAGTCGTTTGTGAAGTCACTGAGACTATAATGCCTGCCGTCTGTGGCCAGCAAGTTGAAGTCAGGTGCTTTACTTCCCAGAGGTAAAGTAAAAGACATTCTATCGTCCTCCTTTCGTGTTCCTTCTTCATTCCACAGGCCTCCTTTTTTTCCTGCTTAGCGGCCTAAATATGGCGGAAGGGTATGGGAGATCCATGCAGAACTCTTAAGAGAATGAAATGTGGAGGGAATCAATGAGCAAGTTTAAACTCATCGCGTTAGACCTGGATGGGACTTTATTGAACAGCCGCAAGGAGATTTCCGCCCGAAACCTCCATTGGATAAAGAGGGCGGAAGAGGCGGGCATGATCGTTTCCTTTGCCACCGGCAGAAGCCGTTTTAACTCTGAGCCCTACTGGGGTGCGGTTAACCCCGGATCGCCCATGATCATCTCCAATGGTGCAGAAGTGTGGCGAAACCACAGGGAGCTCCTTGCAAGGTACGCCCTGCCTTCGGGGGAGGTGCCCAAGCTGCTGACCCTGGCCCGGGAATACGGAGTGCAGTACTGGACCAACGGCAGCTGCGGGGAAGACGGAAGCCCATTGGGCGAATGCCTGAAGGTGGGCATGTACGATCCCGACCTCAGTGTAATTGAGGAAATACGGGAACGGGTGTCGGGCTGGGACCAGTTTGAAATATCCTCCTCGGCTGCTAACAATATTGAATTCAACCGCAGGGGGGTAACCAAGGCGTCGGGCCTGGCTGAGGCGGCTGCGCCTCTGGGCATCAAGCCCTGCGAAGTGGTGGCCATCGGTGACGGGCTCAACGACTTAGCCATGCTGCAGTGGGCGGGTCTTGGCGTTGCCATGGAAAACGCCCCCGGGATCGTTAAAGAGGCGGCCGATCTGGTGACCGCCGCCAATGACGACGACGGAGTCGCCCGCGTGATTCAGTCAATCCTGGAATAGGGAAAGCAGATGGCCGTAGCCTTCCTTTTCCAGATCCTCCTTGGGAACAAAGCGCAGTGCTGCGCTGTTGATGCAGTAGCGCAGCCCGCCTGCTTCCTGGGGCCCGTCTGTAAAGACATGGCCGAGATGTGAATCTGCCTCTGTGCTCCGCACCTCGGTGCGGATCATGCCGTGGGAGGTATCCTTGGCGAAGCCTACAGCTTCCTGGGAGATGGGCCTGGTAAAGCTGGGCCAGCCGCAGCCGGCATCATACTGGTCAGTTGAGGAGAACAGGGGCGCTCCTGAGACTATGTCCACGTAAATGCCGGGCCTGGTGTTGTTCCAGTAGGCGTTTCTAAACGGAGGCTCTGTTCCGTTTTCCTGGGTGACGTAAAACTGTTCCGGGGTCAGCCTCTTTTTGAGTTCATCCCTTGCAGGCTTTTGTTTCATGACCATCACCTCTGGTTGTAGTCTGTGTCTCAGCTAAATTTATATGAATGGTGGAGATATCTATGCGCAAATTTTCTGTGAAGCAAATAGCAATAGCTGGTCTACTGATCGCGGCAGGTTTGGTGCTGCCATTTTTCACTGCCCAAATCCCAGGCTTGGGGCAGAGGCTTCTGCCGATGCACCTCCCTGTATTGCTCGGCGGCTTTGTACTGGGCAGTCCCGCGGCAGCTTTGGTAGGCTTTATTCTGCCTCTGCTGCGCAGTTTCCTCTTTGGGATGCCGCCGCTCTTTCCGACAGCGGTGGCCATGGCCTTTGAGCTGGCGGCCTACGGCCTTTTGACCGCCTGGTTCTACCGCCATCTGCCGCGCCACAACGCCTTCGTCTATGTAAGCCTGATTCTTGGCATGGCTGGAGGCCGCGTGGTGTGGGGCATGGTCAGCTTCATCCTGTACGGGCTGGCAGGCAACCCCTTTACCTGGCAGATCTTTGTGGCAGGGGCGTTGGTGAACGCGCTGCCAGGCATAATCCTGCAGATCATCCTGGTTCCCGCCATCGTGCTGGCCCTCCGCAAGAACCGCTATACTTACGGGAGAAAGAGGTAGGGGGAATTGCTGAAGAAGATCACCATGGCTGAGCTGGCCAAAAAGTGCGGCTTTTCCAAGGCCACAGTCTCCAGGGCCCTGGCTGACGATCCCAGGGTGAAACCGGAGACCAAGGAACTGATTCTGGAGATGGCCAAGCGCTACAATTACCAGCCGCACCTGGTAGCCAGCAACCTGGCCAGAAGGCGGACTAAGACCATTGGCCTGATGTTTCCCAAAGCGCCCCGGACCATGGCAGATCCCTTTTTCCTGGAATACCTGCAGGGAGTGAGTGAGACGCTCTTTGCCCAGGGCTACAGCCTATTGCTTCCCCAGGCCCAAAGGGAAAACGTGACGGAGATGATTAAACAGCTCGTTGCCCACAGCAGGGTGGACGGGATCATTTTAACCGAGCCCCTCCTGGAGGACAGCCGCATTGAGCTCCTCAGGCAGTCCCGCGTGCCCTTTGCCTTTTTAGGCAGTACAGTGGACGAAGAGGTGTCCTGGGTGGATGGGGACAATCGGGGCGGAGCCTATGAGGCGGTGCTTGCTCTAGGTTCCTTAGGCCACAGGCGCATTGCCACAATCACCGGCGAGCCGGGGCTGGTCTCGACGGAAAAACGCCTCGCCGGCTACTATGACGGGCTGGCGGCCCTGGGCATTGAACCCAGAAAAGAGCTGGTCTGGCCCGGCGACTTTACGCGCCAGGGCGGCTATCAGGCGGTGCGCCAACACCTTGCCCTGATCGAAAAGGGAGAGGCAACTGCCATCTTTGCCTGCAATGATCTGATGGCCATCGGAGCCCTGCAGGCCCTGAGCGAAGCCGGCATGGCAGTTCCAGGCCAGGTTTCCATCATGGGCTTTGACGGAATTGAGGTGGGCCAGTACCTAATGCCGCCTCTGACCACGGTGCAGCAGCCGGTTTTTCGCCTGGGCCAGGAGGTGGCCAGGGTGCTGCTGAGGCAGATCGAGGACAATGAAGAGACGGTGCAGATAACACTTCCGGTCAAAATCATTAATGAAACCCACACGATCGGCCCGGTAGCTTAAAGAAAAAAAGCCGGCAGACAGCAAGAAACCGGCACCTTCCCTCGAATAGTCTGATAGGATGGAAAAAGGGTTGGATCTGGAGGGATTTTTTATGAAGAAGACCTGGCGATTGGCCGCATTGATGGTGTTGGCAGTTTTTTTGGCGGGCTGCCAGGGAAGGGTTTTTCTCAATCTGGATGTGCCGATTGTGGTTGAACCGGCGTCCAGGTACAGGGCGGAGGTCTGGGGCTACCTGTCCTACGACCCCTATGACGAGTATATTCGCTACACGGTAGCACGCAATCCCAATCGACATTACAGGCCCCTCAGCGATGCCAAGGTGACCATAGTTGGAACCGGCATGACTGTGTACACAGATCGGGACGGCTACTTTTTCTTAAGGGGAGTGCCCCAGGGCAGGCTCACCCTGCACGTGCAGCACCGCTGGGTCGGTCCCCGCAGCGGCGTTTACATCAACACATCATCGCGATAACAAAAGCGCACCCCGCTATGGGGTGCACTTTTTTAGCCTGGGCCGGATCCCTTCGAACTCATCTGCTTCTCAGCGCGTTCGATGGCAGCCCGTACCAGGGACCCGGCCTCGCGGGTTGTGATGTTGCCCCAATCCCCGTCTTTGACTTTGTGCGAAAAGCCGAGCTCATCGGCGAGCTCATATTTGAGCCGTTCCGACATGATGCCTCGTCGACGTTTCATCTGGTCATCACTCCCACGCTTAGTCTCCCCCCTCGAGGGGTGAATATGCAATTGCATGGAGGAACAGGGACCCTTTTGGGGAATTAATATAAAGCAGGAGGCAAGGGCGGATCCTGTTTTTCCCGGACCGGCCAGCCCGCTGATTCCCATTAAACAGCTTGAAATGCAAGGAGTTGGGAAAGTATTAGAAATCAGATTATATGTATAAAGGAACGATAAAATGTCAAAAGTGCAGCAAGATCAATTGCAGGGCAAGGGTGAAACCGCCCAGCGCCGCCTTGCGCTAGATTTAGTAGAAACCGGAACTGAAGATCTCGGTGAAGGCCGGGTCAGTAAAAAGCTCCCGGAAGGGATCACTTCTTCCATGCTTTATTCTGACATTGTCCGCCTCGCCTGGCCGTCGCTCCTGGAGCTCACCCTGACTCAGCTCACCTCCATGGTGGATCTGATGATGGTTGGCGGACTGGGGGCCTGGGCCATTACTGCAGTGGGCCTGACCACCCAGCCGAAGTTTCTGCTGATGACGATGTTCATTGCCATGAATGTCGGCGCCACCGCCATGGTTGCCCGCTACCGCGGCGCCGGCGAGCCTAAGAAAGCCAATGAGATTCTCCGCCAGGCCCTTTTCCTCACTTTTGTTCTTTCACTGGTCTCATCCATTGTTGGCTACATTTTTGCCGAAGATATGGTGCGCTTCATGGGCGCAGCGGATCCCGAAACGCTGGCCGGCGGAACAGTCTACCTTAAGATCCAGATGGTCGGCCTGGTTCCCCTGGCGTTAACTTCCACCTTTACCGCCACCCTGCGTGGGGTCGGGCACACCCGGGTGGCCATGATTTACAATCTGACGGCCAACCTGGTGAACGTAGTGGGCAACTACCTGTTGATTAACGGCCACTTTGGCTTTCCCCGCCTGGAAGTGGCAGGTGCATCCCTGGCAACCATTATCGGACAGTTTGTCGCTTTCATTATGGCTTTGTCTGTTGTGCTGAAGGGAGATCACTACCTGCACCTTGAGCTCAAAGAGCGGTTCAAGATCCGGTGGGGCCATATGCGCAACATCATTTATATCGGCATTCCGTCTATGATGGAGCAGCTCGCGATGCGGGCGGGCGTCATCGTCTATGCCCGGACGGTGGCCTCCCTGGGCACGGTGGTCTATGCCACCCATCAAATCGGCATGAACATTCAGGCGCTCTCTTTCATGACTGGACAGGCCTTTGCAGTTTCCGCCACCTCCCTGGCGGGGCAGAGCCTGGGCAAGAAACGCCCTGACATGGCCCAAAGCTACAGCAACCATACCAGGAGGCTGGGCATGATCACAGCACTGATTCTTGCTGGAACCTTCTATTTCTTCGGGCGCCAGATTGTCAGCCTCTACACAGATGAACCGGAAATTATTGCCCAGGGGGCAAGGATCTTGAAGCTGGTTGCCTTAGTCCAGCCCTTCCAGTCCTCCCAGTTTATTCTGGCCGGCGCCCTGCGGGGTGCAGGGGACACCAGGGCGACCATGGTGATCACCTTCCTCACGGTCATGCTGGTCCGTCCCATCCTGGCCTTGGTTTTGATCAGGCAGTTCAACTGGGGCCTCGACGGTGCCTGGGTTGCTCTGGTTACCGATCAGGTTCTCCGTTCCAGCCTGGTGCTTCTGCGCTATAACTCAGGCAAGTGGAAAAACATCAAGATAAAGTGAGGGTGTACCGATGAAGGCAAAGGGTTGGCGATTAACCTTTTCGCTGATCATTGTAGTGTTGGCAGCCGCTCTGGTATTAAGGTGGATGGAACCGCCTGAGGACGGAGCGGAGCAAGGGGAGGCTGTGCAGGCGGTGCCTGCCTCAGCGGATCTGCGGGCCTATTTTCCTTCCCTGCCGGGGATGACCTACTTTTTCGCCGGGGAAGGGATGGAATATGCCGCTTTTACCCGCAAGGTCACCTTTGCGGATTCAGGTTTTATCCAGATTGAAGATCTTAGCGGCACCAACCTGGCACAGGTCTTCGAATGCTGCCGGGACGAGGTGCGGGTGATCTGGTCCGAAGAGGAGTTCTATGAGTCCCAGAGCCTGCTGGATGCCGCCTACCGCGAGGAGCGGGGCAGCGGAACCGCCAGAAATCTCATCCCGCTGCAGGCTCCGCTGATCCCCGGCCATACCTGGCACGACGAAGGCTTCCGCCGGGAGATCCTGGCTGTGGACGAAACAGTCACAGTGCCCATGGGCACCTTTTTCGAGGTAGTGACGGTGAAGAGCAGAAGCCAGGCTGTGGAAGATTTCGTTACCTATGAGTATTACGCGAAAAACATCGGCTTGATCAAGAGGGTCAGCCTCTACGTACAGGACGGGGAAACCTATGCCGTGGCGTCAAACTTGAGGAGCATGGCCGGTCCCCTGCCCAAGCTCTAGAACTGAAGGGGGTGGAGGTTGTGACAGCGTTCATGGCGGGCATCGATGTGGGCGGCACAAACACTGATGCCGTGCTGCTGCGCGGTGCAGAAGTCGAGGCGCTGGTCAAAGTGCCCACTGACCCCAAGGACCTGCTGGGCAGCACCGCCTTGGCCCTGGAGAAAGTGCTGGAGCATTACAAAGAAGACCAACCCTTGAAACTGCACCTTTCCACCACGCTGTCCACCAATCTTATTGTGGAGGGGCGGGGTGCCCCAACCCAGGTTGTGGCGGTTCCCGGCCCCGGTGTGAACTTAAAGTCACTCAATTTTTCTTTTCCCATCATCGAACTGGACGGCTACATAGATCACAGAGGGCGCGAGGCCGCCCCTTTGAACCTGGACCAGGTCCGGGGCCTGAAGCAGGTCCTCGGAGGCACAGAAGGGGAGGCTTTAGCCATCGTGGGCAAGTTCTCCCAGCGCAACCCCGGCCATGAGCAGCGCCTCAGGGATGAGATCTCCCAGTGGTACAACGGAATTATCACCCTCGGTCACCGGCTCTCCGGACGGGCCAATTTCCCCAGGCGAATTGTAACAGCCTATCTGAACTCCAGAATTGCCAGGCATCAACTGGATTTTTTGCGCGTCTGGCGCGAAGTACAGGGGTCAGCCGTTGGCGAGATTCTGATTCTGAAGGCCGACGGGGGAACGATGACCCTGGACGCCTGCGCGGAGCGGCCCATAGAGTCAATTCTGTCCGGGCCGGCAGCCAGCATTATGGGTGTGAAAGCCCTGACCCAGTGTACAGAGGCCAATTACCTGATTGTGGATATCGGCGGGACCACAACCGACCTGGCGGCAGTGGTGGGCGGCGAAGTGCTCTTCGAAAGGGACGGCGCCACGATTTCCGGCTACAGAACGCTGGTTCCCGCGATCCTGGCACGGTCCTTCGGCCTGGGCGGCGACAGCCGCATCAGATACGAAAAGTCCAGCGGCGTCATTATCGGCCCTGAGCGGGCAGGTACGCCGGTTTGCCTGGGCGGAGAACATTTGACCCCCACCGATGCGGCAGCTGCCCTGGGCCTGGCCCAGGTCGGCTCGGCAGAAGCAGCCCGGCAGGGATGGCAGGCCTGGGGCGAATCTTTGGGTATCGATGGAGACGCTCTAGCCAAAGAGGTATTCCAGGCTTTCCTCAGGCAGCTGCGGGAAGCGGTGGAGGCGTTTTACGCTGAGCTTGAGAACATGCCCCTTTATACCATCCGGGAAGTGCTTGATCCCCCTGATTTGCGTCCGAGGGCGGTTGTGGGCCTGGGGGCCCCTGCCCCTGTCTTTGTTCCGGCATTGGCGGAGAGCATGAATCTGTCCTGGGAGGTAGTACCCTACTGGGCCGGGGCCAACGCCATCGGCGCGGCGGCAGCCAGGGCCACCGCAGGCATTACGCTGCAGGCTGACACCCAGCTCGGCAAGGTTACTGTGCCGGAGATGGGCTGGCGGGGGGAGATCCAGCGGCCTCTCTTCTTTGATCTGGGGAAAGCCCGGGAGCTGGCGGAGGAAAAAACCAGAGAGCATGCCGGGAGCCTTGGCTATGACGCCTCCGGTGAAGTTTACATAGTGGAAGAAGAGAGCTTCCAGATGGTCAGGGGTTTTCGCACCGTGGGCCAGACCCATCTGGTACGGACCCAGCTCCGGCCGGAAGTCTTTAAGGTGAGGGGTGAAGCAAAGTGACAGAGGTAGGACTGGTTTTCTTCCCTGCCTTTGACTGGGCCATCAGCCCGGATCATCCTGAGAGGCAGGAGCGTCTCCTCTACACCAGGGATCAGATCCAGGAGGAAGGGCTCTTCGACCATCCAGCCATCCGTGAATACCGGCCCAGGCTGGCCTCGGACGAGGAAATCCTCCGCACCCATGTGGTGCTGCCCAGCCTGGAGACTGTTACTGAATCCCACAGGATTGCCGCGGGGGGAACGATTGCCGCCGCTGATCTGGTCCTTGACGGGCTGGCCAAGCGTTCGTTTGCCCTCCTGAGGCCCCCGGGGCACCATGCCAACCGCTTTGTCCACGGATCCCGGGGCTTTTGCACCCTGAACAACGAGGCCATTATGGTGGATCACCTCAGGAGCCGCCTCGGTCCCGATGTGAAAATCGCCATAGTAGATACCGACGCCCATCACGGCGACGGCACCCAGGACATCTTTTACAACGATCCGGGAGTGCTGCACATCTCCCTGCACCAGGACGGGCGCACCCTCTATCCGGGCACAGGGTTTATCACAGAACGGGGAGGGCCCGGCGCCTACGGCCAGACTGTGAATATTCCTCTGCCTCCGGGAACCGGGGACGAAGGGATGCTGCTGGCCATGGAGCGGGTTGTGCTCCCGATCTTGCGCGATTGGCAGCCCGACTGGATTATCAATGCAGCGGGGCAGGACAACCACTTTTCCGACCCCATAACAAACATGGGCTTTTCTGCCCAGGGCTACGCCCGCCTCACCGAGATGCTCCGCCCGGATATTGTGGTTCTGGAGGGGGGCTATTCCATCGAAAGCGCCCTGCCCTACATTAACGTAGGCCTGCTCCTGGCCCTGGCGGGACTGGATTATTCCAAAGTGCAGGAACCCCATGGGCGCCGGGAGCCCCAGCCCAGAGCAATTACGGATCAAGTGGCGAGAATTTGCGGGGAGGTGGCTGAACTGTGGGAGAGACGCTCTGAAGAGGACTTGGGGAAAGTTTTCGGCGAGGCGGAGTTTTTTGAGCGCCGGCGCCAGATTTACTATGATACCGACAATATTTACGAAAGCCAGCAGGAGTATATTCGGCTCTGCCGGGCCTGCCCCGGCTGGCGGGCGGTTTACACCCAGTCGACCAGGGTTCGCCAGGTGGCGGCGGCAGTTCTTCTGCCCTGGAAGCCCTGTCCAAGCTGCCGGCAGGAGGCAGAGGGGCAGTACAGGCAGCTGGCGGCAGAGGGCCGGTTTCAGCAGGTTGTCTGGCAGGATCCCGCCCGGGGTCGGGAGAGCTTGAAGGAATAGGCTAGAAGTAACAGGATTTCTAGTATTTGTCACGAATTCTAATGGGACAAGTTGAATAGTGGGGGATGGGTATGGGACGCTTGAAACGTGTAAGTTTTTTGATTCTCTTGGATGTTGTTTTCGCCAATCTGGCCTTTATCGGCTCGCTTCTGATCCGCTTTGAAAATGTTCCGCTGGAGCAGTGGCAGTTTTATGTTGCCACCTTTGTGCCTTATACTTTAATTCGATTACTCAGCAACCACTTTTTCGGCATTTACAGGCGGGCTTGGCGCTATGCCTCCATTGACGAGGTGCTGGCTATTGTCGGCGCGGTTTCAGTAGGTTCCGTCTTTGCGGTAACCATGTGCCTGTTTTGGTTCGGCTCTTTGCCGGCCCGCAGCATTGTGGTTCTGGACTGGTTTTTAAATATTGCCTTTTTGGGGGGAAGCCGCTTTATGTGGAGGCTGGTGGCTCCCTTCCTCAATGTCCTGCCGGCAGTGCAGCCTAACCGGCCCGCCGCCAAGAACGTGCTGATCATCGGCGCCGGCGACGGCGGGGTGCTGGTGGCCCGGGAGCTTCGGAACCATTACAAGGGCGAGGTCAGACTGGTGGGCTTTGTGGACGATGATCCGAAAAAGCAGAGCCAGAGAATCTTAGGTTTCCCGGTGCTGGGAACCAAGGACGAGGTGCCTGCCATTGTGGACCGGTACGGAGTTGATGAAATCATTATCTCTATGCCGTCAGTTCCCCGGAAGGTGATCCGGGAAATTGTCGCCGTTGCCCAGCAAACCGGCAAGACGGTGAAGATCCTGCCGGGTGTCTTCGACTTAATTGAAGGCAATGTGACTGTGAACAAGATTCGCGAAGTTCAGATTGAAGACCTTCTGGGCCGGGATCCGGTCAAGGTGGATATTGTCGGCATGAGCGCCTATATCGCCGGGCATGTGATTCTGGTGACCGGCGCCGGAGGTTCCATCGGCTCAGAGCTCTGCCGTCAGATTGTCTCTTTGAAGCCGGAGAAACTGCTGATTTTGGACAACTGTGAGAACAATGTCTATGAAATTGAAATGGAGCTGAAGGCGAAAAGCAAGGTTGAGATTGTGCCTTTGGTTAAGGATATCCGGGATCGGCGCTCAATTGAAGCTGTGTTTGCGGAGTACAAGCCCGATGTGGTGTTCCATGCCGCAGCCCATAAGCATGTGCCCCTCATGGAGAAAAACCCAGAGGAGTCCATCAAAAACAATGTCTACGGTACATACCAGGTGGCTGCCGCAGCCCATCGCCACCAGGCCAAGCGCTTTGTGCTGGTCTCCACCGACAAGGCTGTCAATCCCACCAGCGTGATGGGGGCTTCCAAGCGCATCGCGGAAATGATCATCCAGTATCTGGACACCATCAGCTCCACAACCTATGTGGCAGTGCGCTTCGGGAATGTCCTAGGCAGCCGGGGAAGTGTGATTCCCCTCTTCCGCAGGCAGATCCTTGCGGGGGGGCCGGTAACCGTCACCCACCCAAAAATGATCCGGTATTTTATGACCATTCCCGAGGCGGTGCAGCTGATTCTGCAGGCCGGCGCCTTGGCCAGCCGGGGAGAAATCTTTGTGCTGGATATGGGCGAGCCGGTGTCGATTATGGATTTGGCCACCACTTTGATTCGCCTCTCCGGGCTGCAGCCCTATGTGGACATTGACATCAAAATCACCGGCATGCGGCCGGGAGAAAAACTCTATGAAGAGCTCCTTACCGATGAGGAGAATGTGAACGCCACTACCCATGAGCGTATCTTTGTAGCCAAGCCGTCCAGTCTGGATCGAGCTTTGCTGCAGAAGACCATCACCGCCTTCGACGAGGATCCCACCCTGATCCTGCCCAGGGACCAGGAAACCGCCACTCGGTTTATCCAGGCGTTCCTGCCTGACTTTGTGGTTGTGACCAATGAAGGCGACCAAGAGGTTCCCGAGCCGCCCAAACACCTGGTGGACGAAGCGGCAGCAGCGGGCATGGGGAGGTAAGCATGGAACATCTAGCTGAGATCATTGCCCAATTTGCCTTTCAGGGCGAACATGCCGGGGAGGAAGTATGCACCGACGGGCATATTAACGATACTTACTTTCTTGAGTTCAGGGACGGGGAGAAAAAGCGCCGCTACGTGCTGCAGCGCATTAACAGCCATGTCTTCCGGGATCCTGCCGGGGTAATGGCCAACATCGAAGCAGTCACCAGCCATATCCGGCAGAAGGTGACTGAGCAGGGCGGCGATCCCGAACGGGAAGTGATGACTGTTATTTCAACCCGCTCCGGGAAACCCTATTACCGGTGCTCCCAGGGGGAATACTGGCGGGCCTACAATTTCATCGAAGGCGCCAGGACCTACCAAAAGGTGGAAGATCCGGTGCACTTTTACCACGCCGGCCGCTCCTTCGGCCAGTTTCAGCTTTTGCTTGCGGACTTCCCCGCGGACTCGCTCCAGGAAACCATTCCGAGCTTCCATGACACCCGCAGGCGCTTCCAGGATTTGCTTCAGGCGATTGAGGCTGATCCCAAGGGGCGCGTTGCCCAGGTGAAACAGGAAATTGCCTTTGTGCTGGAGCGGGAAGCTGACACCGGCGTCATTGTGGATTTGATTGCCTCCGGTGAGATACCCCTGCGGGTGACCCACAATGACACCAAGCTGAATAATATTATGCTAGACGACGAGACAGGTGAGGGCATCTGTGTGCTGGACTTGGATACAGTGATGCCCGGCTCGGCCCTTTATGACTTCGGCGATGCCATCCGTTTCGGGGCCAGCACTGCCGAGGAAGACGAGACTGACCTGGACCTGGTCTCAGTGGACCTAGAGCTCTTCACCGAGTTTGCCAGGGGCTATCTCAGCATGGCCAGGGACTTTCTCACCCCTGCGGAAATTGACCATCTTGCCTTTTCCGTCAAGCTGATTACATTGGAGACCGGGATCCGCTTCCTGACGGATTATATCGAAGGGGACGTCTATTTCCGCACAGCTTATCCCGAGCACAATCTCCACCGGGCCCGGACGCAGTTTAAGCTGGTTGAGGAAATGGAGGCCCTGATGCCAAAGATGGAAGAAATTATCCGCAGCATACTGGCAGGCGGCCTGGAGGCCGGTGCCTAGGCTGCAGGCTGGAGTGATCACTATGATTAGAGTTGCCGTTGTCGGCTATGGGAATATAGGGCAATATGCAGTTCAGGCAGTGCAGGCGGCTCCTGATCTGGAACTCGCCGGAGTGGTCCGCCGCAGTGCGGCAGACGGCCTGCCGGAACTTGCAGGAGTTCCAGTAGTAACAGATATAAGCATACTGGGCAAGGTAGATGCGGCCCTTCTGTGCGTGCCGTCCAGGCGCGTGCCGGAGATGGCTAAGCACTTCATAGCCCTTGGCATCAATACAGTGGACAGTTTTGACATCCATGGCGATCCCCTTTTGGAGTATCGCGCCGAGATTGGCCGGGAGGCCAAGAAGCACGGGGCGGTTGCGGTTCTGGCTGCCGGCTGGGACCCAGGCAGCGATTCCGTTGTCCGTGCCCTGCTGGAGATTATGGCTCCCCAGGGGATTACCTATACTAATTTTGGGCCTGGGATGAGCATGGGCCATACCGTGGCTGTCAAGGCGGTGCCCGGGGTTAAGGATGCCCTCTCCATGACTATGCCGGCAGGGGCAGGCGTCCACCGGCGCCTGGTCTATGTGGAGCTGCAGCCAGAGGCAGATTTTGCGGAGGTGCAGCGCCTGATTAAGGAAGATCCCTATTTCATCCATGATGAAACCCATGTCTACCAGGTAGAATCTGTAGCAGACCTGAAAGATGTGGGCCACGGGGTGCTCCTGGAGCGGCGGGGAACGTCGGGGCAGACCGGGAACCAGAGCTTCAGGTGGGAAATGCGGATCAACAACCCTGCCCTGACTGCGCAGATTATGACGGCCTCAGCCAGGGCGAGCACCAGGCAAAAGCCGGGCGGCTACACACTTTTAGAGATTCCGTTAGTAGATTATTTTTCCGGCGAATCTGATGAATTGATTCGGCGTTTGGTGTAAGAAACAGGCAAAAGATGAAAGAACCCAGCGGTCTTTTACGGAAAGACCCACTGGGTTCTCTTTTTTTCGAGTTTCTTGTTCACAAAGTGTTAATTTCCCAATAAACACGAAAGGGATTTCGTAATCGTATGCGAATAGTAACTGTATAAAATTATGGATGGAGGATTGTTGATGAAGTACGCTGGTTTGACTATCGGAGTACCTAAGGAGATTCTCGCCGGTGAACGCAGAGTCTCGGCGACACCTGAAACAGTTGGACAGTTTGTGAAAGGTGGAGCGAAAGTTTTAGTCGAAAAGGGTGCAGGCTTGGGTGCCTTCTTCAGCGATGAGGCCTACCAAGAAGCAGGTGCCGTACTATGTGATGTAAGAGATGTTTTCGCCGGCGCCGACCTGATCCTCAAGGTAAAAGAACCGCAGTTTAATGACGAACTAGGCGTGCATGAAGTTGATCTGATGAAGGAAGGTCAAGTGTTGATCACTTTCTTGCATCCGGCATCCCCTGTGAACCACAAAATGATCCAGGATCTGGCCAAGAAGGGGGTAACTTCCCTGACGCTGGATTCTATTCCCCGGATTTCCCGTGCCCAGAGCATGGACGCGTTGACCTCCATGAGTACGGTAGCCGGTTATAAAGGCCTGCTCATGGCTGCCAACCGGATTCCTAAGTTCCTGCCCCTCATGGGTACTGCAGTGGGCATGATTCAGCCCGGCCAGGTTACGGTAATCGGCGCCGGTGTAGCCGGACTGCAAGCCATTGCCACCGCCAAGAGGATGGGTGCCGTGGTTTATGCGGCGGATATTCGCCCCGACGCACGGGAGCAGGCCCAGAGCCTAGGCGCACGCATTGTGGATCTCGGCGTACCTGATGAGCTCGCCATTGGAGAAGGCGGCTACGCTAAGCATCTGAGCCCTGAATGGCTGGAAAAAGAACGGGAAGCTCTGAAGGATACCGTGGCCAAGTCTGATATCCTGATTACCTCAGCCTTGGTTCCCGGCAAAGAGGCCCCGATCCTGATTACCGAAGAAATGGTCAAATCTATGCGGCCCGGTTCTGTCATCGTGGACATCGCCATTGATCAGGGCGGCAACTGCGCACTGAGCGAAGGCGGAGAAATCAGGGAACATTACGGCGTCATTATCGACGGAACCAAGAACATTCCCGGCTCTATGCCCACCAGTTCCACTGATATGTTCTCCAAGAACGTTTTGAATTTCGTCAATAACATCGTTGAAGACGGCAAAATCACGCTGAATCTTGATGATGTCATTGTCAGGGACACCTTGACCACAAAAGACGGCAAAGTTGTGCATGAGGGTGCCTTAGAATCAATGCGCGTAAGAGGAGAGATTTAATGACGTATTTTGTTTTAGTCCTGGTCTTTGTGGGAGCCGCGATTTTAGGCTACAAGCTGATCAGCGACGTGCCCAGCCTGCTTCATACCCCGCTGATGTCGGGCATGAACGCGCTTTCCGGAGTTACCATTGTCGGCGCCTTGACAACCACGGGCCTGGCTGTGGCTACCGGAAGCCAAATCGCGGGATTTCTAGCCATCGTCCTCGCCATGATTAACGTGGTGGGCGGCTTTCTGGTTACCAATCGCATGCTCAGGATGTTTAAGAGCGGACGGAAGGAGAAGCGGTAGATGTCAACACTGTCATGGATTTTACAGATCATCTTCATTGCCGGGGTCATCTACGGCATCCGCCTGCTGAACTCACCTGAAACCGCAGTGAAGGGCAACTTTATCAATGCTGCCTCCATGGCCGGCGCGATCAT
>JAAYSR010000130.1 GCA_012518325.1 Bacillota bacterium | reverse complement strand
GCGTCCTGGGTACTGGAAAATTCGATTCTGATTGGAACACCGGAACATCCGCTTGAAGTTGGCAGCAAGACAATTTTTGGCCATAAATGCATAGCCATTGGCGCAACAATCGGCAATCTGTGTGAAATCGGCAACGGCACAATCTTCCTCCCCGGCGCCAAAGTCGGCGACATGTGCATTTTTGGGGAAGGAACACTGATTCCGGAAGGACAGGCTGTTCCGGCAGGCTCTGTTGTTGTGGGACGGCCGGGCAGGATAATCCGAACCTTAACTGCAGAGGATAAGGACATGATCAGCAGGATGCGAGGCGGTGATCTGTCCTTAGCTCCATTTGTGGAGAACATCATTGGGCATGATGATCAGAGGAGGACAAGCATGGGCAGGCTTTACGAGTACAACGGCAAGTATCCGGCAGTGGCTGAATCAGCTCTAATTTACGATACGGCTGAGATCACAGGAGATGTGATCATCGGCGAAGGCACTGTGGTAGCATCCGGTGTCAGGATCATCGGGAACTCCCATGGTCCGGTGCGGATCGGCGAAAATGTACAAATACTGGAGAACTCGGTGTTGCACCTTCTGCCAGACAATGAGCTTGTCATTGAGGACAATGTAACGATAGGCCCCGGCTGCATCATTCATGGCACCCATATCGGAGCAGGCAGTGTCATAGAAGCAGGTTCCATCATCTGTGACTACAGCAGGCTAGGCAGCAATACCCTAGTGAAAGCGGGCAGTTTGGTGAAACAGCGCAGCCTCTTCGAAGCTGGAGAAATCCTAGCAGGGTTCCCGGCCAAATCTATCGGCCAGAACCGTGACGCCCTGCCCAGACCCGGCTGGGCGATTCGAGAAGACTGACATTGAGAAAGGGTGCACCCATGGCGCACCCTTTCTTTATCGTGCCGATGACTTTAACACTTCGTAGCCTACCTTGGTGATAGCCTCTGCAATCTGGCTTACGGGGACCTTTTCCTCATCGAAATCAACTTTTACTTTGCTGGAGTTAAACAAGACCTTTACTGTATCGGGATCTACACCTTCCACACCTTTAACTGCCGCTTCAATTTTCTGCACGCAGGAAGGACATGTTAAAGTCTCCACTTGAATGGTTGCTGTTTTCATTTCCATTCCCCTCTCTATAGTAACCTGAGCCTCAGGCTCATCTCTTTCGGTCCTATTATCTCCCATCCCGGACCAAGAAACATTGATCCAGATCAAGATTCTTCCTTTTTAGCCCCGCTGTTTATAACGGAGGAGCCTCATACCGTTGAGAATGACGGCCAGGATGCTTCCTTCATGCACCAGCATGCCAATGGACATGTTCATCCAATCGCTGAACAACACAGCCGAGAGAAGCAGCAGCACAACTCCTACGGCGATGAGAATGTTTTGCCGCATGTTCCTGGCAGTGGCCTTGGTCAGCCCCAAGGCATGGGGCAAACGGCTGAAGTCAGAGTTCATGAGCACAACGTCTGAGGTTTCGATTGCTACATCAGTGCCGCCCCCCATGGCAATCCCAATATTAGCCAGGGCCAGGGACGGGCTGTCGTTTACACCGTCCCCCACAAAGGCCACGATTTGTCCTGCGTTGATCAGCTTCTCTACGTACTTCGACTTGTCTTCCGGCAGCATGTTGCCATGGGCTTCGGTTAGGTCTAGTTCCCTGCTGACTGCATCCACCGTCCCCTGGTTGTCCCCGGAAAGCACCACAAGATTTTTCACTCCCAGCTGCTTCAGCCGCTGCAGGTCTTCCTTAACGCCTGGACGAACTTGATCCCGCACGCCCATCAGAACTTTGAGCTCCCCATCAACGGAAGTCAGGACCAAGGAGTTGCCGCTTTCCTCGAGACGCTTGATATCTGCCCTCACCCTGGCGTCAAGTTCTACGTTTTCCCTCTCCATCAACGCTACATTCCCGACAGCTGCCCGGTGGCCGCCGACAGTCGCCACAATGCCCTCACCTTTAAACACTTCCGTATCCAGGACTGGTGAAAACACGGCATCGCCGATTTCCTCCAAGACTGCTTTTGCCAGCGGGTGATCCGATTCCCGCTCGATGCTGGCCAAAAACCCCAGGGCTTCATCAATGCCGTCGCCATAATACTCTACTTCTGCAACAGATGGGTTGCCCATGGTTAAGGTACCTGTTTTGTCAAACACCATGGTGTCCAATCTGCTGAAGTCACTGATAACCTCGCTGCCCTTAAGGAGCACGCCGTGGCGGGCTCCATTGCCGATTCCTGCCACATTGGACACCGGCACGCCAATAACCAGCGCACCTGGGCAGCCTAGGACCAAAATGGTAATGGCCAGCTCAATGTCCCTGGTGAACAGCCAAACGAGAAAGGCCAATACAAGAACGGCCGGGGTATAGTACTTCGCAAAGCGGTCGATGAAGCGCTCGGCCTCCGACTTGGAATCCTGGGCTTCTTCCACAAGCTCGATGATTCTGCCAAATGTGGTGTCTTCGCCAACCCGATCCGCGACAATCTGCAAAGTGCCGTTATCCAGGATAGTCCCGGCAAATACAGCTGAGCCTTGTTCCTTGCTGACCGGAAGCGATTCGCCGGTGATGGCTGCTTCGTTGATGCTTCCTTCACCGCTCAACACTGTGCCGTCCACAGGGACTTTCGCACCGGTCTTGACCAGCAGAATATCACCTACATCAACTTCCTCCACATCAACCTCAACAAACTCGCCCTCCTCCGTCCGCTTCAGGGCACTTTCCGGGGCCATTTCTGTCAGTTCTTTAATAGCGGAACGGGTTTTGTTCAGCGTGCGCTGCTCCAGGTAAGCCCCAAACAGAAACAGGAAGGTGACAATGGCTGATTCCTCGAAGTTGCGGATGAGGAAGGCGCCAACCACTGCGATTGTAACGAGAAGGTCAATACTTACTACTTTGACCCTGAGGGCCTGATAGGCCTGGATCGCAATTGGCGCGGCCCCTAAGATGGACGCAATAATTAACGCACTATGAAAGACTGCTTCCTGCTGAAACAGCCAAAGGCTCAAAAATCCAGTGACGATCAAAATGGCGCTGATCAAAGTGATTTTGTTCTTGCTCTTAAGAATATAGCGCTGCATTTCTATCCCCTTCCAAACAGATTTTTTGTTTGGCGGTCTTAACTGAAATAGGCCCGATCCAGTTCGGCTAACATGTTATAGACGGCCTCATAGCTCTCGCAAACATCCCCCGGTACTGTGTAGTCGTCTGTCAGCTCGCGCAGCTGGGCAAACTCATCATCCAGTTCGGGTTTTCCGCTCCCGGCGGCCTGAATCTTGCTGATCATCTCGTCATAGATTCTGCGCACGTCATGGAATTCAGGATGGCTTCCGCCGTGGACCCGGGCTACAACCGGCACATAGAGTTCCAGCCGGCTTCCGTGGAGTTCCAATACTTGAGAAAATGTCTTCATGATGCACTCTCCTTTATACCTGTATTGTCAAGCTAAGGCTGCTGTTCTATGTGTATTGTAGCACCGCCCCTGTCGCGGAAAAATGATCTAGATCAAGTTCGCTGAAATACGGGAAATTAAAAGCACCCTCCAGTGTTGGAGAGTGCCTAAGCTCAGAGAACATATCCTTCCAGTGCTTCAAGATCTTTTATGATAATCACTTTGTTGCCCACGAGATCAATATAGCCCAAATCTTTGAACTGTCCCAGTTTTCTTGTAATAGTCTCCCGCCTCAAGCCCGAATAATTGCCCAGTTCTTCCCTGTTCATAGAAAGTTCAAGCCGAATGCCTTCTTCTGTCTCAACGCCGATTCTCTTCACTAACTTCAGCAGCAAACCGGCCGTCTTCATGGAAGCGTTGCTGGTGGCCAGGCGCTGAATCAGCTCTTCCGCCCAACGGATGCGTTCGAAGCTCTTGGTGAGGACGCTGCGCAAAATTACGGAAGAATCATAGAAGTACTTGTCGAATGTGGCCTTAGGAATGGCAATTACCTTGCAGTCTGTCAGAGCCTGCCCCACATAGCGGTAAGGGGTCTCGACCAAGAGATTCAAACCTCCCACGAAATCACCGTCTCGGTAAATATAAAAGATCTGCTCTTCACCGTCAATAGTGTTGTAGAAGATTTTCATCTCTCCCTGGTAAATCAAGTACATCAGATCGGGGGCATCTCCGGTCCGGAAAATGTAGTCGCCTGCTTTGAAGTTGGACAAAATTATCTCACTAAGAACGGCTTCCACATCTTCCTCCGCAACTTCCCTTAAGAGGGGCAGCTCCCGCAGGGAGGCAAACATCTCAGCCTGTTCCTGCTTGGAAACTACTTGGCGATCCCTGAGGATTTTGAACTTTTCCTCGTTGCTTGCCTTGGCCTTTTTTCTGTCCTGCTGCAAGCCCTCGGCAAAAACCTTGTTGGCGTAGATCTCCAATTCTTTAGCTCTCTCTTTGTCCATAGGCTCTACTCCTTCCAAGCGATAGGGCATACCCAGCCTGCGGTACTTCTCCACACCTGCTGTATGGTAGGGGAGGATTTCGATGCGGTCAATGAGGTGGCTGACGGGTTTGAGAATCTGAACGAATTCTCTCATGGACTCCTCGTTGTCGGTATAACCCGGAACCATCACATGCCGCGCCCAGACTTGGCCTCTAAAACCATAGTTTTCCAGATTACCCAAAAATTCGAGGTACCCGGCAAAACCCTTGGTCAAGGTAAGATTGGCAAAGGACTCGCTGTCAAAGGCCTTGACATCGATAATCAAGGTATCTGCCAGGGGCAGAATCCTTGGCAGAAATTCTGGGTTACCCATCCCGGATGTGTCTATACATGTATTATAGCCTTCCTGCTTCAAAAGCTCCAAGCATTTGTGAAGAAACTCCGCCTGGAGCAGGGGCTCCCCTCCGGAAAAAGTCACCCCGCCTTCCTCACCGTAGTAGGGCTTGTAACGCGCTGCTATCTCCAGCACTTCTTCAGGCATAATCTCCTTACCCCCCTGCAGTGAGATTGCGTCAGGGTTGTGGCAGTAAGCGCACCGTAGAGGGCAGCCCTGCAGGAAAAATATAGTCCTGGTCCCGGGACCGTCCAAGAGCCCCATAGTTTCAATAGATTGCAGACGGCCTTTCATGAAAAGCCCTCCTCCCCTTGTGGTTAGACAAACTCAAAGAATGTGCGGTTGATCACATCAAGCTGATGCTCCCTGCTGAGCTGGTTAAATCGTACCGCATAGCCCGAAACCCGGATCGTCAGGTTGGGATAGAGTTCGGGGCGCTCCATGGCATCAAGGAGGAGCTCCTTGTCTAACACATTGACATTGATATGGAAAGCCCGTTGCCCGAAGTAGCCTTCCAGAATGTTGGTCAAGTTGAGCACCCTGTCCATTGCATTTTTCCCCAGGGCAGCCGGGATGATCGAAAAGGTCAAGGAAATGCCGTCCTGGTTTACGCCTGTGTAGGGCAGCTTGGCCACAGAGTTCAGGGCAGCCAGGGCACCTGACTGTTCAGCGCCGTTCATGGGATTTGCGCCTGGCGCAAAAGCCTCCCCGTACTTGCGCCCATCAGGTGTAGCGCCTGTCTTCTTTCCGTAGGCTACGTTGCTTGTGATCGTCAACAGTGACAGAGTGTGTTCTGCACCTCGGTAGGCCGGTGTCCTGCGCAGCGCTTCCATGAAGCAGCGGTTAACCTCAATGGCGATGCGGTCCACCCGATCATCATCATTGCCATAGCGGGGGAACGAACCTTCCGTCGCAAAATCCACCGCCAAGCCGAATTCATCCCTAATGGGCCTGACCTTGGCATACTTGATGGCGGAAAGGGAATCAGCCACGATGGAAAGGCCGGCAATGCCAAAGGCAATGTAACGATGCACATGGGGATCGTGCAGCGCCATTTGCCCTGCCTCGTAGGCATATTTATCATGCATGTAGTGAATTGTGTTCATCGTTTCCACATAGATTTTGGCCAGCTGATCCAGCACCGCCTTAAAGCTTTCCCAGACAGTCTCATAGTCCAGGAGCTCCTGGGTGTTTTGCTCAATGCCGTCCAAAACGGTGATGGGCTGTCCCGTTTCTTTATCGCGCCAGATTTCATCCCTGCCCCCATTGATGGCATACAATAACGCCTTGGCCAGATTGGCCCTCGCGCCAAAGAACTGCATCTCCTTGCCTACCCGCATCGCTGACACGCAGCAGGCAATTGCATAGTCATCGCCATAGACCGGACGCATCAGATCATCGTTTTCGTATTGAATGGATGCGGTCTTGATGCTCATCTCGGCGCAGTATTCCTTGAACTCCCGGGGCAGATCCTTGGACCAGAGCACTGTCATATTAGGCTCCGGGGATGTTCCCAGGTTCTCCAAGGTATGCAGGAAACGATAGGCGGTCTTGGTGACAAGATGCCGTCCGTCTTCGCCGACCCCTCCGATGGACTCGGTTACCCAGGTAGGATCGCCTGCAAAGAGCTCATCGTATTCGGGAGTGCGCAGATGCCTGACCATCCTGAGTTTAATCACCAGCTGATCTATGAGTTCCTGGGCAGTTTTTTCGTCAATCAGCCCCTTTTCCAGGTCCCGCTGCAGGTAGATATCGAGAAAGGCAGTGTTTCTGCCGAAGCTTGTTGCTGCCCCATTATTCTCCTTCACAGCGGCCAAGTAGCCGAAGTACAGCCATTGCACCGCTTCCTGCCCGTTTCTCGCCGGCCTGCCTATGTCAAAGCCATAACGGGCTGCCATAGCCTTCATCTGATCCAACGCCCTGATTTGCTCTGAAAATTCTTCCCGAAGGCGAATCGCCTCTTCCGTGGCTGAATCAGAGAAGTTCTCCTTATCTTTAAGCCGCATTTCCTTGAGATAATCTATTCCATACAGCGCCACTCGCCGATAGTCGCCAATGATTCTCCCCCGGCCGTAAGCGTCGGGCAAACCTGTGAGCAGCCCCGCTGAACGTACCGTTCTCATCTTTTTGGTATAGGCGTCAAAGACACCCTGGTTATGGGTTTTGCGATATTTGTTGAACTGTTCAAGCAAACCTGGTTCCATACTCAGCCCGTAGGCGCTAAGGGCGTTTTCTACCATGCGGGTCCCGCCATAAGGGTTGACCATGCGTTTCAGAGGCTCATCGGTCTGAAGTCCTACAATCAGCTCATGCTCCTGATCAATGTAACCTGGAGGGAAGCTGTCAATGCCGCTGAAGCGCTTGAGATCCACACGAACAGTGCGGCTGCGGACTTCCTCCTGAATCAGCTCATTGACCTGATTCCAAAGACCCTTGGTTCTTTCTGAAGCCCCCTCCAGGAAGCTCCCATCGCCATCATAGGGCTTGTAGTTCTGCTGGATGAAATCCCTGACATCAATTCCACGGGACCAATTACCCGGCTTAAAGCCTCGCCAGGCTTCTGCCATTTCTGTCCGTTCAAACATGTCCTTCTTCATACTGCATCACCCCGTGTAGTATAATTTAGGCCTTCGGCCGTTTCAGTCCGAGTTTATTATAGAGGAACCGCCAAGAAAGTTCCGTGACCCAAATCACTTTTTGGCAGGGAAAAACAATAATGGTTTTGATTTCGGAATCGGGTAGGAGACTACTATCGTCCCAGAAATTTTTCAAATCCAAGATATTAGTCCATTGGCAAATCTGACTAATTTGACTGAGCTTGATTTGCCCGCTAACCATATTACTGATATTAGCGCCTTAGCAGGTTTGCTGAATCTAAAGCACCTTGACTTACGCGGAAACCAAATTGACGACATAAGTTTTCTAGAAAAATTAGTAAATTTGGAAACTCTCAACGTAAATCGGGCTTCAATCACCGACCTAACACCTCTGCAAAACCTAACAAAGCTGAGAGACCTTTCGGTAGGTTGGATTGAAAACGGTTTGCCAGACATCTCTGTATTGGCAAATTTACGCCAACTAGAACGCCTTTGGCTCGCGTCAGCCAAAATTAGTGATGTGAGCATTTTATCAGATCTTACCAAGCTGAAAAATCTCCATATCGGGATGAATGAAATTACTGACATAAGCGTTTTAGCAGAACTTAAGGATCTAGAAACACTCTACCTGTTTGCGAATAAGATTAGCGACATCACTGCCTTGGAGGGTCTAACGGAGCTAAAAGAACTACATATTTATGGTAACCCTATAGATCTTGACGACCCTGATACCGCACGTATTATCGAAGCTTTGCGCGAACAGGGCACTGAGGTCTACGACAGTATTTGAGAATTGTGAACCCAGCATATATGGTGTAGAAGGAAGGCTCCTGTGGGACATACCCAAGGAGCCTTTCCTATTCGAAAACGGACTTTCACCGCCAAGTTACGCGCCATACGCGGCGCACCGCAAAAAAAAGACCGCCTATTCGGCGGCCTCTGTTTTAGCTTGTACGTTTCTTATTGTCATCGATCCGCTCCGGATCAGATAGAGTGCCACAGCCAGCGAGCCTCCCCGGTCCATGTAGGACGTAATCGGAGCTTCGGGCAGGACTGCGACAAACAGCAGAGCTGCTGCTACACAGAGATCCACTGCAAACTTCGCACCATAGAGCCTGCTTTGCACTGCGAGAATGGCATTAGGCTGTTCCCGGCTGAGCTTTTTGTAGCGAAACCAAAACCAGAAATTGACCGCAACTCCCAGAAGGGCAATGATCAAACCGGGAACCACGTTGCCCTTTTCCCTGTTTTCTGAAAACAAGGCGATAAACAGCATTGCCAGCCCCGATATCAGCATAGCCGCCCCAACGCAGGTATTGGCAAGCCCCTCCAGCCTAGCCTTGCGGTTCTGGTCAGGCTCACTTTCCCTGTGGAGAACGCGAAAAACGATCCAGGAAACAATAATCGCTGCCAATTCTACGGTACGCCTGACAAAGTCCGCAAGCTGCGTCGACGACCGGCCGTAGATCAAAGCGGCGCCTAAGACCAAGGGACCCGGCGAGCTTAGCAGTACAGAAGCCAGGAGCGTTCGCTCCCCCGATGCTTTCTTCATGTCCCTAAGCCCCCCACAGACGAACTAACGGCAGCAGAACCAGTGCGGCAGCCAGGGGACAAGTCAGTGTGTCCATGCCTCCCTTAGTATACAGCTCCACAACCGCACTCACCGCAGCGGTGGCCAGCGAAACAGGAATATAACCGTGCCACTTAAGTGAACCGTAGGCCAGCAAGATAGTGAGCACTGAGAAGAAAGAGACCGCAAACATGGCCAAAGTCCCTTCCAGGCTCTTCCTGCCCTCGACAAACCTGCCTTCGATATGGCGTCTGCCAAACCGCTTTCCCACTAGGGCAGCGGCTGCGTCACCCAAGCCCCAGGCAGAAACCGAAGCAATAACCAGGTATCTTTGGCCAAGCACGCCCCAGCAGATCGCGATCAGGGATGCCAGCATGACGCAGACGGCAACCAGACTGCGCTTAATTTCTCCCCTGTTTCTTTCAACCAGAAGCTCAGAGTAACCTGGAATGCCTTCGGCAAAATGAAGTACGGCGTAGACGATGACCAAAAAGATGAGGACTGCAGTCAGGGCAATCCACCAGGTCTCGAAGGCATACGTCCAGCCAAAAACAGAACCCAGGAGAATCAGATGCAAAATCTTTCGGAAGACCTCTTTGGGCATCCTGATAAGCTGCTTAAGACCAACAGCCAAGCCGGCCAGGCTGATAAAATACAGGATAATAATGCCAAATCCCCTAACAAGCTGATGCCCCATAACCATCCTCCGCAGTAAAGTTATTCTTCAACTATATAAGAGTTTCGGAGGGGCGTCAACTTGGTTTCCGAAGGCGTCCTCCTGACAGGCCTCACATGAATGCTGGAGCAAGGGCTTCCTGCAAATCCTTAGCTCCGCAGAATTTTCTCCATAGCCTTGCCCTTGGCCAGCTCATCCACCAGTTTGTCAAGCCACCTGATTTTCTGCATCAGGGGCTCTTCTATGTTCTCCACCCGCACCCCGCAGACGACACCGGTGATCTTGTCTGCATTGGAATTCATCTCGGGAGCTTCAGCAAAAAAGGTCTCATAATCCACATTGTTGTCGATCTGTGCCTGAAGGTCTGCTTCATCATAGCCCGTCAACCAGCAGATGATCGTATCCACCTCGTCTTTCGTCCGGCCTTTGCGCTCCGCCTTCTGAACCAGTAGGGGGTACACTTTTGAAAACGCCATTCTGTACACTCTTTCATTTTTCATCGCTGTTCCTCCTCGTAAAACCTCACCTGATTGCCGCCGCTTCTCTTAGCCTTATACAGAGCCTGGTCTGCCTTCTCAAACAGTTCTTCATAAGTTTTTTCCCCTGCAAAGAGAGCAATGCCGATGCTGACAGCGAGCTCGCTCCCACCGCCGGACTCACGGATCCGCTCCAACAGTCTTTTGCATTTGGCTGCTGCAAACTCCTTCGATGGAATGTCCAGCATATACACGCAGAACTCATCGCCGCCAAGGCGCCCGATAATATCCGTTTTCCGAAAGTTTTTGGCCAAGCTTCCGCTAATGTGCAAAAGGCTCATATCCCCTTCCAGGTGGCCGTAGGTGTCGTTGATTTCCTTAAAATTGTCACAGTCGATTACAGCCAAGGCATCGACCGCGTCCACAGGAGCACTGGCCAGTCGCTCTGCAATAAGCCGTCTTGCCGTGCTGGAATTGTAAAGGCCTGTCATGCCGTCAGTTTCGGATTTCCTGATCAGTTCTTGCTTTTCAGTTTCTTCCCTGCTGACATCGATCAGTTTTCCGATAATTGAGTAGGGTCTGCCTTTCTCATCGAATATAGGTGAGCTGACTGACTTGAAAAAACAGACTTCCCCGGCAGCAGTGGTCAGTTCTATCACCGGTGCAGTCTCGGAACTTTTGAGAAACTCAGGAAAAACCATCTTCAGTTTTTCTAAGTTCTCCCCGTCTCCGAAAAGCTCGATGCAGTTAGTTGTTAGTTCAAGCCGATTTGTCTTGACATAGTACTCATATAGATACTCATTTGAGGTCTGAGCAAGAATCTGATATCTCTCATACTGCAGCCTAAGCTCATTTTTTGCCCGGACGTTATGGATGACACTGATTAGGAGAATGACCATAACCCCCATAATTAAGCCGAATATCTCCGGACCGTAGGAATCCAAAACCATCTGGACAGTAACTTTCCTGTCAATCTGCGTTGCCACGTCAAGAATCAAAGCATTCATGCGGTTTTCGTCAATCGATGCAATCGCCCGATCAATGATTGAGCGCAGCAGCTCATCTTCCTTGAGAAAGCCGATTGCATACTCCCTGGATTCCTTTTTTCCCGGCACTGTGATCAGATTTCTGTAGCTGTTCTGCAGCCTGTAAAACGCAACAGAAAACGCATTGCCATATCCGTAATCGGCCCGCCCTCTTTCCACCGCATCCATACTGGCTTCTCGAGTGTCGAAATAGATCGCATTGTCTTCCTTGATTCCTTCCGGCAGTTCGCCGCCCTTAACCGCGGCAAATCTCTTATCAGCCAGTTCAGTTGGGTCAATGGACGAGTTTATGTAGAGTATGGTCTCTGATTCCAAAAAAGGCTTTGACAGTACCATATCTTCGGGGGCATAGTGACGGGGTATGCCGAAAAAAACATCAGCGCCTGAATTAAAAGCATCTTCCAGCCTGTCGTAAAGTCTGTATTCAAAAACCAGCCCTGTTAATCTGGCTACCTCTTCCAGAACCTCTTTAGAAATGCCCTGGACCTGACCATCAGCGTCGGAAAACTGAAGAGGGGCTGCCCCGTCAAGGGAAACTGCCTGGATTACATTACCTTGATGCACATACTCCCGTTCTGCCTCAGTCAGCAAAATCTGCGCCTCCAGCTGCACCGCGCAGGCAAGCATTGCACATAAGGCGGCAACCAGCACAGACCCTGTGAAAATCATCTTATTATTCCTCATTGGAAAAGCCTCCATCACATATCATACCTTGATCATCATAGGCGGACAAACCTCCTTATGCTCCTCTGGGAATCAGAGCATTTTAAAGGGCAACCTATCCTGGCTGCCCCTGTTTAAACTGAAGTGTATCCTCCGTCTACTTTAATGTTCTGTCCAGTAATGTACGAGGCCTCATCACTGGCCAGGAATATCGCCGCTGGATTAAGTTCCCCTTCCCGGCCATAACGGCCAAGCGGAACCGAGACCTCCATAAACTTCCTAAAAGACTCTGTCTTCAACGTATCTGCAGTGAGTTCGGTTTCAAAATAACCGGGGCTGATGGTGTTGCAGGTGATGTTGTACTTAGCCAACTCTGCGGCAACCGCCCTGGTAAAGTTAACAACCCCGCCCTTGGACGAGTGGTAGGCCACCGTATCCATAGCTGTGTTACCCACCTGTCCATAGATGGAAGCTATGTTGATGATGCGCCCGTACCTTTGCCTGACCATATACTTGGCGAAAGCCCGAGTGACCTTAAAAACGCTGGTCAGATCAGCCTGCATGGTAAAGTCCCAGTCCTCATCAGTCATGTCAAGGACACCGGCGTTCCTGGACGCTCCTGCATTGTTGACCAGAATGTCGACCTTGCCATAATACTCGATTACCTGCTCAGCTGCTCTATTAACTTGCTCAGTATCTGTCACATCACATTGGATCGGCAGGCATCTGACGCCAAGTGCCCTGATCTCTTCAGCAACTTCTTCCAATTTCTTAATTCTCCGTGCCATTATGACCAAATCTGCTCCCTGCCTGGCGAACCCCAGTGCCATCTGGCGTCCCAGGCCCGATGAAGCTCCCGTCACAACTGCGACGCGGCCGTGTAAATCAAACATTAGAGATGCCTCCTCTTGTACAGTGTTTGGTTTTCATACAGTTGCATATAATATACTGACCTACTTAGATTATAGCATTTCGTCTGCTCGTCAACTAGAGAAAACTGGCATCTCACTACACTTTTACACTTAGTTCACCAAAACATCCGAAGAAATTCCTTAACTGGTCAGTGTCTTCGCCCTCCATAAGGCAACCCGGTAAGGGAACAGCTCTGCTGTCATTATTCCTTCTTCCACTGCAGGATCAGTTTCCATCAGAAATCTCGCTTCCTCTTCTGAATCAGCCTCAAAAATGACAACGCCGAAGGTTCTTTCATCCAGTCCAACGGTCTTACCTGCCAGGATCAGCTTACCTTCTTCAAGCAGCCCCTTTAGTTTAGCGAAATGTCTGGCCACAATTGCTTCTTCCTTGGCCGTCCAATTTTTCTCATCTAATAAGGCTGGTATTAGCTTTAAGATGTAAATGAACTGTTGTTTCAAATTCAGCATCCTCTCTGCGATCCTTGAAAAACTAGGTTTACCAGCACACACTCTATGTGCAAAGGAGCGGAGGCCCCTTGTTAGTGGTCAGCGTCGCTAATCGATATCAACGCTTTTTCATGATTTTCTGGAGATCAGGGTAACACACTCTACATGGCCCGAGCCGCATAGATTGATGTCTTGGGCTGATTTTTTGAACCCTACGTTTACGGGAACATGTCAATGGGTTTTTGGCATTTTCACCGAAAACCAATGTTCAGGGAAACATATCTACCATT
>JAAYSR010000129.1 GCA_012518325.1 Bacillota bacterium | reverse complement strand
GCAGCAGCAGTTGTGCCCGAGTTTATGCAGGCCCTTACCGTGATTAATGATGGGCTGGAAGAGTTCAACGCTCCAGTGCCCCGCGGGGAAATCAAGGGTGAGATGATCGGGAGGGAAAAGGCTGCAGAGATTGCCCGCAGCTTCAGCGGACGGGAACACTTAAGTTTTCAAGTGACGAATGAAACAAAAGGCAGCATTCCTACCTATACCGTAGAGGCCGTCGATGCCGGAGTGCGCTATGTTCTGGAAATATCCCAAAGGGGCGGGATGGTTTTATGGATGACGGCCTACTCCCTGGAGCCTCTGCGGCAAGGTGACCATGAACCGGTGCTCAGTCTGGAAGAAATTGCAGCGCGGGGAGAGGAATTTCTGCGGCAAAGGGGACTTGCTGAGTTGCATATTACCGATGTACAAGTGCTTAGAAACAGGGCAACGCTGACATTTGTACCCACCCGGGAGGGCATTTTGCGCTACGGCGAACCCCTTAGGGTTCAAGTCGATGCAGCTGACGGCAGGATCATCGGGTTTTGGGCAGCCTCCTTCTTTGCAGCCCAAAGCAGAGTACATTCTGAAACGGCCGTTGCGGAGGAGGCTGCCTGGAAAGTGGAAGACAGGGTGCGGGAAGGTGTGGAGATTTTGGACCAAAAGCTTGCGCTGATCCAAAATGAAAGGCAGGAAGAGGTTTTGACCACAAGGCTTGGCGTTAAGTACGGAGAGGAATACTACTTAATTTACTTAAATATGGAGACCGGAGAAGAAGAGCAGATTGTACAGGTCAGTTCCCCCCAGTTTTTTTAGGAAAGCGGCTGAATATGGGAGGCAATAATGCTCACCCTTTCGTTTGGATCACGTTGAGAGACTTCCCCCGCTACAAGCAGCAGCGGCTTATTAAAGATGGTTTGGGCGTACTTTTTATAAATATCTTCAAAGATGGTCACATCAACCAGACCATACTCATCTTCCAAAGTTAAAAAGACTACTGTCTTGCCGCTGCGGGTAGGCGGCCTGTGGGGGCGGATAACCAGTCCTGCAACTTGCAGGGTGCCTTCCTTGCGAAGTGCCGCCATTTTGCTGGTGAGCACCCCTTGGGGAAGCTTGGGCCGGAAAAAGTCCATTATATGCCCCTGGGCTGTCAGGCTGAGGACAGCATATTCTTTGAGCCAGCGTTCAAAGGGAGAAAAGTCAGCCATCTTGCTTGACCCGGGAGCCTCTAAGAACAGGCTCCCTTGCTTGCTGTGATACAGCTTGGGCAAATCCCAGAGCATACAGCGGCGATTGGCAGAAAACCAGTCAAAGGCTCCTCCAAGAATTAAGTTTTCAGTCACATTCTTATTCACACTTGTACGGCGGACAAAATCCTGCAGGGAGGTAAAGGCACGTTCCTTCCGTGCGGAGACAATGGAGTCCAAGAAGGACTTTTCCATTCCTTTTACTGCCTTCAGACCGATCCGAATGGAGTTGTTTTCTGAGGTAAATTCTACATCGCTCTTGTTTATATCAAGGGGAAGAATGGAGATTCCGCGATTTCTAGCTTCCACGCAGAGTGTATTGGGCGGATAAAAGCCCATGGGCTGCTGGTTGAGCAGGGCTGCATAGAACTGGGCCGGATAATGTTCCAACAGATATGCAGTGCGGTAGGCAGTGTCGGCAAAGGCTGCAGCATGGGCCTCGCAAAATCCGTACCCTGCGTAGCCTTGAATGTAGGAAAAAATCACTTCCGCCGTTTCTCTGTCTACACCCCGGGCAACCGCCTTGGCGATAAAATTTGCTCCGATCTGCTCCATCTCCCTTTGGGAACGAAAACTGGTCATCACTTTGCGCAATCGATCCGATTCTCCTGGGGTGAACCCCGCAATCTCCGCGGCTATTTCTATCACCTGCTCCTGGTATAACACAACGCCATAGGTGGGGGCGAGAATTTTTTCCAGCCCAGGATGGATGTAAGTGACTTCCTCACGACCATGTCTGCGGGCAATAAAGGGATCAACCATGTTGCCTTTGATGGGGCCGGGTCGGATCAGTGCCACGCTTGCCACAATATCCTCGAAACGATCCGCCTGCAGGCGAGACTGCAAACTGCGCTGGGCAGGGCTTTCCAGCTGGAATACTCCTACTGTGTCGCCCTTTTGCAGCCTGGCGAAGGTAGCGCCGTCGTCGACGGGGATCTCGTTATAGTTCAGCTTCGGTCCAATTTCCTGCACTGTGTCCGAAACTGCAGATAAAGTGCGCAATGACAGGAGATCGATTTTAATTAAGCCCAAATCCTCAATGGTGTTTTTATCAAATTGGGTGATCAATACCCCTTTGGCTGAAGGCTGCAGGGGCGTAACTGCAGTGAGGGGCTCGCCGCTCACCACAAGTCCCCCTAAATGGGTGCCAATCTGCCTGGGAAATCCATTGACAGCGGCACAGCAGTCCAAAAGCTTGGCATACTTTGGCTGGTGCAGGGGATGGTTTTTCAGCTCCGGGAGCCTGTGCAGCAAAGCCCGAATGCCGTCTGAGGGGATGCCGGTGATGTTCTTGGTCAGCTGCTGCAGCTCTGCTAAGGGCAGGCCCATGGCCTTGCCCAGATCACGCAGGGCGGAACGGGCGTGATAGGTTTGAAAGGTGCAGACAGAAGCAACATGCTCAGAACCGTAGCGCCTGTAGACGTAGTCAGCCACCTGGTCCCTGCAGCGGGCATCGAAATCGACGTCAATATCAGGTTTTTGCGCTCTCTCTAAGCTTAAGAAGCGCTCAAAAAGCAGCCCCCTGGCAAAGGCATCCACATTGGTGATTTCCAGACAGTAGACTACTACCGAATCCGCGGCAGAACCCCTTCCCGCATAACGTATATTCTGCCTTTGGGCGTACTGCACGAGATCCCATACTGTTAAAAAATAATCTGCCACATCCAGTTTTTCAATAATGCTCAGTTCATGTTCAATGCGTTCCTCAAGGGCAGAAGAAATCGTTTGGTAGCGCCGTCTCGCGCCGTCCCAGGTCAGCTGGCGCAAAAACTGCCTAGATTTTTCCGGGCTCTGATCCGGAAAAAAACGGGGGAAGAGGTTGCGCCCCAGTTCAAGGGCGACCTCACAGCGTTCAGCAATTGCCAACGTATTTTTAACGGCCTCTGGAAAGGGGGCAAAGCGCTTTTTCATCTCCTGCGGCGAGGCAAAATAGTTTTCACCATTTAAGGGACGCTCCACATGAAGCTCGCTGACTTTTGTTTGGGTGCGGGTACAGACTAAAAGATCATGAATGCGAAAATCTTCCTTACGCAAATAGTGCACGTTATTGGTAGCCACGAGGGGAATATGCAGCTCTTCGTGGAGCTTGCAGAGCCCTTTGAGAAGCTGTTTTGTGAAAGGCAGATAGCTGTGGATCATCTCTAAATACACTTGATC
>JAAYSR010000128.1 GCA_012518325.1 Bacillota bacterium | reverse complement strand
GTTCTCCAGAAGATTGACATGGTGGCCTCCAACCTGGCGACGGGGCAAGGGATGTGCGGTTCCCTCAGCGGCAGCATCCCCACGGATGTAGGCCAGCCGACGATTCGGGTAAGTGAAATTACGGTAGGCGGACGAAAGGAGGCCAACTAATGGATGTTCAAGAATTTAAGAACAAGGTCTTTGCACTGGGTCAGGCTTCTGGACTGGAAGAGATGGAAATCTATTTCTCCCGTTCCAAGAGTTTTTCCACCCGCATCTTTGAGAAAGAAGTCGACAGCTACAATGTCAGTTCAGCCCAGGGAGTTGGTTTTCGGGCGCGCTTTGCCGGGAAAGTGGGCTATGCCTATGCAGAAACACTTGATCAGGAGTCTGTCGAACTTTTGGTCGCAGGGGCAAAAGCGAATGCACAGATCATTGATTCTGACGATGAGATAGAGTTTTATGCCGGTTCACCGAGCTATCCGGAAACGGTTTCTTATAATCCCAGCTTGGAGGATGTTTCTGCAGAAGAGAAAATTGAGTTTGCCCGGGAACTGGAAGCCCAGGCCTTTGCCGCTGACAACCGTGTCTATATGGTAAACTGGGCAGCCGCTGGGCATAGTGAAACAGAGGTGTACATTGCCAACACCGAGGGACTGGAAAAGTCTTTCAGCCGAAACGGGGCCTATGGTGTGGTTGCAGCCCTTGTGCGCGAGGACGGTCAGGTGAAAAGCGGCCGCCGCATAGTCTACGGCAACGACTGGTCCAAATTCGATGCCAAGCAGCTCGCCCAGGAAGCAGTTGAGGAGGCGGTTTCTCTCTTGGGAGCGAGCAGTGTGCCTTCAGGAGACTGCCGCATTCTGTTGCGCCATGATGCAGCCTACAACTTGCTGGAGACATTTGCTTCAGTCTTTTCTGCAGAGTCTGTGCAGAAGGGCCTGTCCCTTTTAGACGGCAAGCTGGGTCAGGAGATAGCCAGCCCTAAAGTAACCTTGGTTGATGATCCTCTGCTCGAGAACGGGGGCGCTTCCGCCGCCTTTGACGGAGAGGGAGTGGCCACGCGTACGAAAGATGTAATAGAGAAGGGCAGGCTGGTTACCTTCCTGCACAATCTCAAGACCGCCAAGAAGGACGGGGTCGAGCCAACCGGCAACGCCTCCAGGGCATCTTTTAAGTCTCCTGTCGGCATTTCCCCTACCAACTTTTTTATTCAGCCAGGGGAGAAGAGCTATGATCAGTTAGTGGCAGATCTGAGCGACGGGATCATCATTATCGATGTGCAAGGGCTCCATTCCGGTGCCAATCCGGTATCCGGGGACTTTTCCCTGGGCGCCTACGGTTACTTAGTGGAGAAGGGAAAAGTAGTGCGGCCCGTTGATCAGATCACGATTGCCGGGAACTTTTTCAAGCTGCTCGCAGCGGTTGAAGAGGTAGGTTCTGATTTACAGTTTGGCACTCCAGGCCCTAGGGGTCATATCGGTTCACCGTCCCTGTTAATCAGCAGTCTCTCCGTTGCCGGTATTTAGGAGGTTTAGCGATGCGACTGACAACCAGAAACGCGGCAAATCTTGGCCTTTTGACTGCGATTTCTATTGTGCTGACCAGGATCTTTGGAGTCGTGGTCCCGGTAGCCGGTGTAGGCGCGCTGCGCCTCAGTTTCGGTGAGATTCCAATTATTCTTGCGGGAGTGCTGTTCGGCCCGGCAGGGGGAGCACTCACCGGCTTGGCTTCAGATTTAATCGGCTATATCATCAACTCCCACGGGGGAGCATTTTTCCCGGGGTTTACTCTGAGTGCGGCGCTGACAGGCTTTTTGCCGGGCTGGATCCTGTTTAGACACCGCAGTTCCCTGGGTCTGTGGCAGGTCGGAGCGACTGTCCTGCTCACTGACTTGATCGCAGGGGTGCTTTTGAACACACTCTGGCTGACCATCCTTTACGGACAGGGGTTTTTTGTGATTCTGCCCATGAGAGTGCTGGCCCGCTTAGTTACTTTGCCCATTTATACTGTCACTGTCTTTTGGATCAGCCGTGCCTACCAGTCCTATCGGCGCGGGGCAGAGCATTGAGGCCGGTATGCCCCTGCCTGCATGCATTGCAGGACCTAGGGTTTTGTGATATGATCGCGTATATCATATTATTGAGTGGAGTGTGAACTCTTAGATGGACATAGACCCGCCTAGATGGTGGCATGTTTTGAAGATCAAGCTTCTATGGTCTCTGCCAAGGGAGCCGCGCAAAAAGATCAAGGCGTTGATGCGCCTCGGTGATGAGTGCATCCAGCGCGGCGATGAACAGCTTGCCGGCTATTGCTATGATCTATCGAAAAAGCTGGCTCAAGACGCTGGGACAGTACACCTGTTGAAAAAGATTAACCAGCGCTTGCAGTGAGGTTTATCGAGGGGGTTGTCAGTGAGAAACCTGAAAAAAATAACGCAGGCTCCCACATGGGGCCAGGCGGTTCGGATGGTGTGGCAGGCAGGGGTCTCTTCATTTGAAACGAAGGTGCGCCAGGACAAACTGGAGCAAGATAAAGCACGCCTGGAGCAGGAGTTGTTGGAACTGTCCCGTTTAGTCCATGACTATGAGACCAAGATTCATAACAATGTACGGGAAAACAAGGAGTTGGCTCAGAAGAATAAGGAGCTGGAATGGGGTTACCGCGCTTTGCTCCGGGAGAATCAGTGGCTTAAGGAAGAGATCTTCAATCTTAAGGGCAAGCCGTTGGCCTAAGGCAAGGGAGTCAAGCTGAAAGTCATTGACTTCCTTTTTTCGTATGGGCCGCGTAAAGGAGATGGGTAGATGCATCCGAAAAAAATGATCCTTACTGCACTTTTGATCGCATTAACGGCAGTGACTACAATGGTGGTCAGTGTTCCGGTGCCTGCGGTGAAGGGTTATATCAACATCGGAGACAGCGTAGTGATTCT
>JAAYSR010000127.1 GCA_012518325.1 Bacillota bacterium | reverse complement strand
TCTGCCTGACGGGACGCCTGCACATACTGAACCGCCATGCGGTGCAGCTTCTGCATCTTAGCCGGGTAGGCAGCCAGTTTTGTGCGAATATACAGCTCATAGACGGCGTCACCCACATAGGCCAGGACAAGGGGCGAAAGCTCCCTTGGGTTCAACTCAGGATCTACAAACAATGTTACACCTTCCATCTCGGGCCTTCCGGCGTATCTTCCACAGTCACGCCCAGACCGGCCAACTGATCTCGAATCTGGTCCGCCAACGCAAAGTTCTTCTGTTTCCTCAGCTCCTGGCGCAATTCAAGCAAAAGCTCCATAAGGGCTTCAACTAAACCTGAATCCTGGCCTGCCTCTTCCCTTAGCACACCAAGAATATCTCCCGCAAACTTCTGCAGGATCTCGTAAGCCTTTTGCAGCACTTGGCGGGTCCGGCCTTTTTGATGCTTATAACCATTTACTTCCCGCACCACGTCAAACAATACGCCAAAGGCCATGGCAGTATTAAAGTCGTCGGCCAGGGCCGCGATGAACTCCTCTTCAAACCGGGCCAGACCTTCCATGGTTTCCCGGTCAAAGTCTGTGAGTTCTGTCTCCTCTGCCCGTTCCAAATCAAGCTTGAGGTTGCGGACGGCGTCGTTCAAGCGTGTCCAGCCTTTGCCCACTTCCTCCAGTTTGCCCTCATAGTATTCCAGGGCAGAACGATAGTGGGCAGACAGGAGATAAAAGCGCAAAAGTTCTGCGGGATAGCGCTTGAGCAGCTCCCGTACGGCAATGACATTGCCTATGGACTTGGACATCTTTGTGTCTTTCAGATTAACCATGCCATTGTGGACCCAGTAACGTGCAAGTTCGCTGCCGGTGGCGGCCTCAGACTGGGCAATCTCGTTTTCATGGTGGGGGAAGACAAGGTCATTTCCTCCGCCGTGAAAATCAAAGGATTCTCCCAGATACTTCAAACTCATGGCAGAGCATTCGATATGCCAGCCGGGCCTGCCTTCACCCCAGGGGCTCTCCCAGGCCGGCTCTTCCGGCTTGGCCTCTTTCCATAGAGCAAAGTCAGCTGCGTCCCTTTTGGCCGGATCCACTTCGAAGCGGGTGCCTTCACGCAGCTCCTCCAATCTCTGCTTGCTCAGCTTGCCGTACTCAGGGAAGGAGGCTACGTGGAAAAACACATCGCCATTGGCCACATAGGCATTGCCCTTCTCTACTAGTTTTTCCACCAGCTCAATAATTTCAGGCATATGCTCTGAAACTTTGGGGTAAACATCCGCCCGCTCCACGCCCAGGGCGTCCATGCTTGCCAGGTATTCTGCAATATACCGCTTGGAAATCTCCAGCGCAGACACACCTTCTTCCAAGGCCCGGGCAATGATTTTGTCATCTACGTCGGTAAAGTTTGTTACGTGAAATGTTTCATAGCCCAGCATCCGGAAAAAGCGCTTGATTACATCCCAGACAACGGTGGGCCTGGCATGTCCAAGATGCGTGTCTGCATAAGGGGTTACACCGCAGACATAGATGCTGACCTTGCCGGGTTCACGGGGAATGAACTCTTCCTTTTTTTGAGTCATGGTGTTATAGACCTGAACTTTTGTCACTTTTCTTACCTCCCACAAGCTGAAACAAACAAACCCCCGTCTCCAACACAGAGACGAGGGTCGCGGTTCCACTCTGTTTCTGCCTGAATCACTACACAGCGATCCACGCAGCACTCAAATCAGCTGTAACGGGCTTTCCCGTCCAGCGCTACCTGCTCCCTGGCGTTCACGCTGGAGGATCAGGGGTGCACTTCACTGAGTTGGCCGCAGGACACTTCCACCAAATGCATCCCTCTCTTAGGGGCCGCCCCCGCAAATGCGCTGCGAAGGTTCCCTCACTTACTCTCCCCATCATCTCCGCTATGAAATTGATAAGCCCATTATATGCAAAATGTTCTGCCCCTGTCAACTTCTCCCCTAACGGTCTTTGAAAACCGGATCCCGCTTTTCTACAAAGGCCCTCAGCCCTTCCCGGCCGTCTTCGGTGGACAGACATTTGCCGAAGAAATTAGCTTCCTGTTCCCCATGGCTGGGGCTTACTCCGGTGCCGGAAGCAGCAATCGCCCGTTTGGCCAGCGTGAGGATAGGGCCTGACTTCCCGGCCAGTTCCTCTGCCAAGGCAGCGGCAGCTGGCAGCAGCTCTTCCGGGGCCAGCACTTGGGAAACCACACCTGCCTGCAAAGCTTCCTGGGCCGAAAACCGCCTGCCCGTGAAGATCCATTCCTTCGCCTTGGCTGCCCCTGCAATGCGCGGGAGACGCTGCGTGCCTCCGAAGCCGGGGATGATGCCCAGGTTGATTTCGGGCTGGGCAAAAGTCGCCTTTTCTGAAGCCAGGCGCAAATCACAGGCCAAGGCCAGTTCGCACCCGCCGCCTAAAGCATAGCCGTTGACTGCGGCAACAAAAACCGCGGGGTGGTCTTCAATTGCCTGAAACACCTTATTGCCCAAAACTGAAAACTGCTTTGCTTCCTGACTGTCCATCTCGGCCATGGCCCCCACGTCAGCTCCGGCTGCAAAGGCTCTGCCCTGGCCGGTTACAACTACAGCCTTGACCTGTTCCTCTTTAAAGTGCTGCAAGATGGCCTCCAGTTCTGTCAGGACGGTTTCATCGATGACGTTCAGCTTGTCAGGACGTGCCATCTCCAAAAGAGCCCATCCCTTGTGCATCGTAATCTGAAAACACTGCAGTTCCATAATGCCCTCCTTTGGGATTCAGTTGTATTCAAAGAAACCTTTCTTTGTCTTTCTGCCAAGATGCCCTGCCCGCACCATTTTACGCAGCAACGGAGCCGGACGGTACTTATCCTCCCCCAACTCCCTATGGAGCGTTTCCATAATCGCCAGGCAGATGTCTAAACCTACCAGGTCGGCCAAGGACAAGGGCCCCATGGGATGGTTGGCGCCTAGACGCATAGCAGTATCGATGTCCTCTGCCGATGCCGCACCTTCGGAGAGCAGGAATACCGCCTCGTTGATCATGGGAATCAGCAGCCGGTTGACGATAAAGCCTGGCGACTCCTCCACCAAAACCGGCTCCTTGCCAAGTGATTCGGTAAAAGCTCTAACCTGATCCAGGCACTCTTGGGAAGTAAATGGTGTCCGCACAATCTCCACCAGCTTCATCACCGCGGCGGGGTTGAAGAAGTGGATGCCCACCAGCCGCTCCGGCCGGGGCACATGGGCCGCCAGGGCCGTTATGCTCAAGGCGGAGGTGTTCGTTCCTAAGATGCACTTCGGGGAGCAGATCTCGCCAAGAGATGCAAAGATCTCCTTTTTTACTTCCAAGTCTTCCAGAGCAGCTTCAATCACGATGTCTGCATCCCTCAGATCCGCAAGTTCACCGGAGGCAGCAATCCGGCCCAAGAGCTCATCCCTGCGTGCAGCATCAATGCGCTCCCGTTCCACCTGCCGGTTCAGTCTCTTTTCGATGGCGGCCAGCCCCTGCTCCGCCCTGGCTTTGTCAACGTCTACCAGAACAACGTTCCCAGCCTGGGCTGCAACCTCGGCTATGCCGCTGCCCATTGTCCCTGCACCAATTACACCTATGCTCATCATCTCTGTGTACACACCTCCCTATGCTTGGGGCTAGATCATCTCCACTGCCACAGCGTATCCCTGCCCGCCTCCAATGCACAGGGTAGCCAGACCGCGCTTAAGGCCGCGCTGCTGCAGGGCATGGAGCAATGTAACCAAAATCCGTGCGCCGCTTGCGCCAATGGGGTGTCCTAAGGCGATGGCACCGCCGTTTACATTTACCTTAGCCGGATCCAGGTTTAACTCCCGGGCAACCGCCAGCGACTGGGCGGCAAAGGCCTCATTTGCTTCAATTAAATCTAGGTCATCAATGGACAAACCTGCTTTAGCCAACGCCTTGCGGCTTGCTTCTACCGGCCCCATGCCCATTATGGCGGGATCAACTCCCGAGGCGGCATAGCTCAAAATGCGGGCCATAGGCTTAAGGCCGAGTTCCTCAGCCTTTTCCCAGGACATGACCAGAAGGGCCGCGGCACCGTCATTAATGCCTGAAGCGTTGCCTGCTGTGACCGTTCCCTCCTTCTTAAAGGCTGGACGCAGCTTGGCAAGGCCTTCGGCAGTCACACCTGCCCTGGGATATTCGTCCCGGGCAAAACGAATTGGATCACCTTTACGCTGCGGTATGATCACTGGTACAATTTCATCTGCAAAACGGTCTTCAGCCTGGGCAGCCTCGCATTTCTGCTGGCTTGCCGCGGCAAACTCATCCTGCTCCTCGCGGCTGATCTGCCAGCGCTCAGCAATGTTCTCCGCGGTAATTCCCATGTGTACGTCATTGAAGGCACACCAGAGGCCGTCCTTGATCATCACGTCCACAAGCTCGCTATGGCCCATGCGGGCTCCCCAGCGGGCTCCTGGATGGACGTAGGGTGCCATGCTCATATTCTCCATGCCGCCAACCACATACATGTGACCGTCTCCGGCCCGAATAGCCTGGGCAGCCAGCCCCACCGCCTTGAGGCCCGAACCGCATACCTTGTTCACTGTGTACGACGGAACCCTGTCCGGGATGCCCGCTTTGACAGCAGCCTGCCGTGCCGGGTTCTGCCCCTGGGCAGCCTGGAGGACATTGCCCATAATCACTTCATCAACCTCTGCTGCCGGAATGCCTGTTTGCTCCAAGATCTCCTCAATTACTACAGCACCTAGCTCCGCAGCCGACACATTCTTCAATGTTCCGCCAAAACTGCCGATTGCAGTACGAACCGCTTTAACAATTACAACCTCCTGCATCATGTGCCTCCTTCTCTTCTTTTCTTGGCATTGCGCCTTCTCCGCTCCAAATTGGCCGGTTCTATAGACCGGTTTTCCTTGGCTTCCAACAGCTGGGCTACTCCGGTATACATTTCCGTTTTGCCATTTGCTGACTCCCAGCCCTCGTCGATATACTGGGGTTCAGCGTAAGTGGCGATTACCCCTTCGTAATTGCGCAGCACCACTTTAGTCGGGGACATGCTGATCAGGTACTGGGGCATAACCGGCGTCTTGCCTCCGCCCCCCGGCACATCCACGACGTAGGTGGGAACTGCATAGCCGGAAATATGGCCCCTGAGGGCTTCCATAATTTCCAACCCCTTAGACACCTTCGTCCGGAAATGCTCGATGCCCATGGACAGGTCGCATTGGTAGATATAGTAGGGGCGGACCCGTATCCGAACCAAACCCAGCATAAGTTCCTTCATGATCTGCGGATTATCGTTCACACCCCGCAGCAGAACGGTTTGGTTGCCCACCGGGATCCCGCCGTCCACCAGTTTCATGCATGCTTCAGCAGCTTCAGGCGTGATCTCCCTGGGATGGTTGAAGTGAGTGTTCAGCCAAATTGGATGGTACTTTTTCAGCATATTGACCAGGTCATCTGTGATCCGCTGGGGCATAACCACAGGGGTGCGGGTGCCGAGCCGAATAACGTCCACATGGGGAATCTCCCTGAGGCGTTTGATAATCTCCTCGAGCTTATGGTCTGCCATCAGAAGAGCGTCCCCGCCGGAAAGCAGCACGTCACGCACCGCGGGAGTGTTTTTGATGTACTCGATTCCCTGCTCGATGTATTCCCAGGCCATACCGGAATCATGCTGTCCGGCAAAACGGCGCCTGGTGCAGTGGCGGCAGTACATCGAACACTGGTCCGTGATTAAAAAGAGGACCCGATCAGGATAACGGTGTGTCAAGCCTGGTACAGGAGAATCCGCAACCTCATTCAAAGGATCCTGCATATCAGCTATACCTGACATAGTTTCATAGATTGTGGGCACCGCCTGGCGCCTGACGGGACAGGCCGGATCATCAGGATCCATCAGAGAAGCGTAATAGGGGGTTATCCCCATCCTGAACACTTCCAAAACTTGATTGATGTCCTCCTTCTCCTGATCCGTCAAAGGAATAATCCGTTCGAGATCATCCACGCTCTGGATACGATTCCTGACCTGCCAGTGCCAATCACGCCATTCAGCTTCACTGCAGCCCCACTGCTGCCACGGTTGCTTGTTCACAGCAAAACCTCCTTCGCTGCCTAAGTTAGAGTCCCGCCACGTCCATATCCTTCAGATCAGGGGACAGTACGAGGTCGGCTTCAGTGGCTGCCTGGATCTCATCCACTGTAAATTCAGGGTTCTTCTCGAGCATGATCATGCTGCCGCCTTTTACCTCAAAAACACCCATATCGGTCACAACCAAGTTGACTTGCTTAGCTGCCGTCAAAGGCAGGCGGCACTTTTTCAAGAGCTTCGGCTCACCGTTTTTGGTCACATGTGTTGTAGCTACAATGACCTTTTTCGCTCCTACAACCAGATCCATCGCTCCGCCCATGCCGGGCACCATTTTTCCAGGAACCATCCAGTTGGCCAGGTTTCCCTCTGCGTCTACTTCTAAAGCGCCCAGCACTGTTACATCTACATGGCCTCCTCTGATAATGGCGAAGGACAGGGCGCTGTCAAAGAAGGCACCCCCTGGTAAAATGGTCACAGGCTGGCCGCCGGCATTGACCAGATCGGGATCCTCCTCGCCAGGTTCCGGATTGGGACCAAGGCCCACAAAACCGTTTTCCGACTGCAAAGTCACCTCAACTCCAGGGGGGATAAAGTCATTGACCATGGTGGGCAGTCCAATGCCTAGATTGACGACGTCTCCGTCCTTAAGTTCCTGTGCAATGCGGCGGGCAATCATGATTCTCCTTTGCCTGCTGTCCACTTAGTTCGCCCCCTTTGTTAAGAAGTCAATGAAAATGCCGGGAGTTACAACATGATCGGGATCGATCTCTCCCACTTCCACAATCTCTTCCACTTCTGCAATCACACACTCTGCGGCCATGGCCATCAGCGGATTAAAATTACGAGTGCTCTTGCGATAAATAAGATTGCCTTTACGGTCAGCCTTCCAGGCCTTGATCAGGGCAAAGTCTGCCGAAAGCGGTTTTTCCAGCAGATAGGTCCTGCCGTCCACTTCAATATGTTCCTTGCCTTCTGCCACAACAGTACCTACGCCCGTTGGGGTCAGGAAGCCCCCCAAGCCTGCACCGGCACAGCGAATCTTCTCAGCCAGTGTGCCCTGGGGCACCAAATCGACCTGGATTTTCCCCTCAATCATCTTTTGACCCGT
>JAAYSR010000126.1 GCA_012518325.1 Bacillota bacterium | reverse complement strand
GGCGATAAGGTGGGAGAACTTGTGGTCAGCCGGGGAGGCGAAGAGCTGGTCCGCCTTGATCTGGTGGCTCGGCAAAGCACCGGTCTGGCCAGCTGGATCCGGCGCATCTTCAACCGGGTTACCGGACTTTTCAGGGGGGCAGGTGAGTAGCGATGCGCAAAATTTCTGAACGGCTGATTCAAAGGCGGATCCTTACGCTGCTCTTAACCATGTTCGTGGGCAGCGTGCTCTTGGCCGGGCGCCTGGGCTACCTGCAGCTCTGGAAGAGCGACTTTTTCCAGGCCAGGGCTCTGGAACAGCGCATCCAGAAGATACCTATTGAAGGTCTGAGGGGGACCATCTATGACCGCAACAGAGTGCCCCTGGCCCTGAGTGTGAGCGCGCACACGGTTTATGCCATTCCGGCGGAGGTCGAGGATGCAGAGGGCACTGCGAAAACCCTGGCCGAAATCTTGGATTTGGAGGAAGAGCTCGTACTCAGGCGCCTGACCAAGCGTTCGGCCGTCGAGTGGCTGAAGAAAAAGGTCAGCGATGCAGAGGCCCGGGAGATTATTGCCCTGGCACTGCCGGGCATCGGGGTGATTCCTTCGTCAACACGGATCTACCCCTACGGGTCAGTGGCCCCCCAGGTACTGGGCCTGGTGGGCATTGACAACCAGGGACTGGAAGGCCTGGAGCTGTATTATGACGAGTTTTTGCGGGGTACACCGGGTCAGACTGTGTTTGAGCGGGATGCCTACGGCAGGGCTTTAGAAGACGGTGTCCGGGGCTATCTTCCCGGAGAGCGGGGCGGGGATCTGGTCCTGACCATCGATATTTTCCTCCAGCGCATGGCTGAGGAAGAAGTGCGCCGGGCGACGCTGGAGACAGGCTCCCGCTTAGGACTGATCTTGATTATGGATCCGACTAACGGCGAAATTTTGGCTACCGCCATCTATCCGAGCTATGACATTGAGGACTTTCAGAACTATCCGGTGGCTAACCGCAGAAACATCGCTGTGGTGGACACTTACGAGCCGGGCTCTACCTTTAAAGGGGTGACAGCGGCTATCGCCCTGGATGAAGGGGTGGCTTCACTGAACTCCGGCTTCTTTGACCCAGGTTACATTCGAGTGTCGGGCTGGAATGTGCGCTGCTGGAATCGGGGCGGCCACGGTTCCCAGACCTTTGCCCAGACAATGCAAAATTCCTGCAATCCCTACTACGCCAAACTGGCTATTGACCTGGGTCCGGAAAGGTTTTATCAGGGGCTGGTCAACTTTAATCTGGGCTCCAAGACCGGGATCGACTTTCCCGGGGAGGTGGGGGGGACGCTGCGTCAGCCATCGTCCAACGTTCCCCTGGTCACCTGGGCCAATATCGGCTTCGGACAGGGTTTGACAGTGACGCCCATCCAGCTCTTGGCCAGTTTCTGCGCCATCGCCAATGGGGGCATCTATTCTGTGCCTCATTATGTGAAAGAACTGGTTACGCCGGAAGGGAGTTTCCCCCCTGACATTCCCGAACAGCGGCAGGTGGTGGGCAGCGAAGCGGCTGCCACAACATCCTATGTTCTGAGAACAGCAGTTTCAGTCGGCTCCGGCAAGAGGGCGGAAGTGCCTGGCTATGACATCGCAGGGAAGACGGGGACGGCGCAGCTGGTGGAGAACGGCCGCTATTCCCATTCTAAAATGGTCACATCCTTTGCCGGTTTTGCCCCCAAGGACGATCCGAAAATGGCAGCCCTGCTTGTGCTGTGGGAGCCTCAGGGCGCCTTTTACGGCGGGATCATAGCCTCGCCGGTTTTCGCCCGCCTGGCAACTAAGGCCCTGCCCTATCTGGGCGTCGAGCGCAAAGCGGTGGCCGCGAGCGGCCGTAAACAGGTTGCTGTACCCGACGTGGGGAACATGGCTGTGGAGGAAGCGGAGCGGATTCTGAAACAGAGGGGGTTTAAAGTGGAGGTTGTGGGCCCGGGGACGAGGGTGATCGGGCAGGTGCCTGCCCCCGAGGCCATGGTGGAAGAGGGAAGCATGGTATATATTTACACCGACATTGACGATGCCCAGGTAAGTACAGAACAGCCAAGTCCTTACGGCGCTTAATGGCAGAAGGAGAAACCGCAGGCAAGGAGAATAGGGAAGGTGTAGTTTATTTAACAAGGAGTGGGTGTATGCTTCCGTTTCTAATCATTTTTCTTCCTATTATCGGCGGCCTGTTGGTTTACACGGTGAAGATGAGTGACCGGTTCAGGGATGGCTTCGTGCTGACGGTCACTGCTGTCACTGGGCTTTTGGGCCTGTCACTGTACTCGTACCTGCAGAAAGATACTGGCGTTGTGGTCCTGAAGTATTCCCAAATACTGCACCCCTTTGGCATTTCTTTCCGCCTGGACTGGCTCAGTGCAGTGCTGGTGACCATTGCCTCTGTGATCTGGCTCTTGGTTACCATCTATTCTTTTGATTACATGAAGTCGATGCACAACATCAAGCGTTATCATACCTTTACCCTGATTACATTTGGGGCTACTTTAGGTACGCTGATCTCCGGCGATCTGCTCACTCTCTTTCTTTTCTTTGAGCTGATGAGCTTTGCCTCTTATGTACTGGTGATTCAGGAGGGGGACGCCCAGGCGATGCGGGCGGGCTTCCTCTATCTGATCATGACAATTGGCGGAGGACTGGCTCTGCTCTTCGGCATCCTGGGTGTTTATACCATGACGGGAACAGTGGCCTTTACTGAAGGCGGCTTTATTGCCGCAGGCGGCACTTTGTCCCTGGCTTCCTTTATCGGCTTCTTAATTGGCTTTGGTGTGAAGGCGGGTATGTTCCCCCTCCATGTCTGGCTGCCGGAAGCCCATCCTGTGGCGCCGTCGCCGGCCAGCGCGCTGCTTTCGGGCATCATGCTGAAGATCGGAGCCTTCGGCCTGCTGCGCATCATCTTCAACGTCTATGAGTTCCGCTTCCTGAAGGAAATTGGCTGGATCAATCTGCTCCTCGTGGGTGCGATTTTAACTATCCTGCTGGGCTCGGTCTTTGCCATTATGCAGACCAACCTCAAGCGCCGCCTGGCCTATTCCAGCGTTGCGCAGATGGGGTATGTGCTGTTGGGCATGGCCCTCCTTTCCAAGCAGGCGTTAATTGGAGATGTTTTTCACATATTTACTCATGCTATTATGAAGTCTTGCCTCTTTCTCATCGCGGGAACTATGATTCTGCTCACAGGGAAAAAGGAGATCCGGGACTTTAGGGGCATCGGCAGGCGCCTGCCCGTTACAATGGCCTGTTTTACCATGTGCTCCTTGTCGATGATCGGCATTCCGCCCTTTAACGGGTTTTTGAGCAAGTGGCTGCTGGGCCTGGGGGCCTTAGAGGTGAACCAGCCGCTGAGCGCGGTGGTGCTTTTGATTTCCAGCCTGCTCAACGCAGTTTATTACCTGCCGATTGTGATTAACGCCTTCTTTAAACAGGAGGAGCATGACTTTAGCGGGATCAAGGAGCCCGGCTGGAGGATGATGGTGCCGGTAGTGGTGCTGGCCATCGCGACCGTTATCTTTGACCTTCTGCCGTCCAACCTGCTGCTCAGCCTCTCTGAGGCCACAGCTGCGGCGCTGTTTGGAGGCAACTAGGACAAGTTTTCCTGGAAATAAGCGCAGTGGGGTGCAATGGGGCACTGACTGCAGAGGGGATTGCGGGCTTTGCAGAGGGCACGGCCGTGCCTGATCAGCCAGTGGTGGGCGTCGATCCAGTCTTCCTGAGGAATAGCCTCCATCAGCTGGAGTTCTGTCTGATAGGGATTGGACGCCCGGGCAAGCCCGATGCGGTTGGCTACCCTGAAAACGTGGGTGTCTACGGCAATGGCCGGGATCTGAAAGGCATTGGCCACAATGACATTCGCGGTTTTGCGCCCCACGCCGGGCAGTGCCTCTAGTTCTTCCCGGGTTTGGGGAACCTGGCCGCGGTGTTTTTCCACTAAGATTTGGGCGGTTTTGATTAAATTGCGGGCCTTGGTCTGCCAGAGACCTGCGCTTTTGATCAGGGCTGCCACCTCCTCGAAGGAGGCCTGGGCCAGATCATGGGCAGTGGGAAAGGCAGGAAAGAGGTCCTGGGTAATAATGTTGACTCTTTCGTCTGTGCACTGGGCCGAGAGAATGGTGGCCACAAGGAGCTCGAAGGGGTTTTTGTGGTTTAACGCAGTGGTTGCTTCGGGGTACATTGAACGCAACAGGGACAGCACTTCTTTCATCGTTACTCACCTTTCAGGACGGCCAACTTCCAGAATGTGGAATCCATAGCCGTTGATTACCGTGGTATCGTTGACAATATCGATGCGGTTTTGCTTCAGTCCGTAGCTGAGATGGGTATGGCCGTGAATAAAGTAGCGGGGCCTGTATTTGTGAATAATGCGGGAGAAGGTCAAAAATCCCTGATGGCAAGGATCTTCGGCGTCATGAATGCCAAAGGGGGGCGCGTGGGTGAGGACAATGTCAATTTTCCGCCCAAGCAAAAATCGCCATGCCAGTTTTCTCCAGATCGCCCGCATCTGGCGTTCTGTATACTGCACAGCGGAATGGTGGCCATGGTACATGGCTCCTTCAAAGCCGACTATGGTCAGGCCGTTAAATTCAATGACCCTGCCGTGAATGTTTTGGGCAAATTCCGGGGGAATGCTGTCATGGAGAGTATCGTGATTACCCCTCACATAAAAGAGGGGTGCATTGAAGACCGACATGAGATATGACAAGTACCAAGTGGGTAAATCGCCTGCTGAGAGAATTGCGTCAATGTGATCAGGAAAGCGGTCGCGCCGGAAATGGTCATATAATTGCGGGTCAACGGTGTCACCAACAATCAAGAACTTCAAACTAGCTCCTCCCAACCTACCCATTCAGTCCTCAGCGGGTACAATTCGTTCCTTCCTCAGGCGTGCATTTTCTTCCTGGGCTACGAGGCGCTTTTTGTTCACCTCAGCCATGATCTTCTCCTCGAGAGTAATGCCTGCCAAACGTTCCAGAAATCCTGGCGGGTGGATGGTTGTTGAATAACGATCAGCTGCCTTGTACCAGACACCTTTTGGTCCGTCAACAGCTTCAACCTTGGCGTAGTCGTCGATGAGGGTTACCCGAATTCCCCATTGGTCACCGGGGGCGATTTCCAAATAAACTGCGGATTTATCTGTAGGTCGACTCCAAGTGCCCTGGTTCAACTCTTTAAGCAATCGTCTCATCCTCTCCCTGATTAAGTATTACACATCAAAGCGCCAAATCCTATTTAGAATAGGGGAATGTATATGTTGACAGTGTTAATCCTATGTATCTTTTTAGGTTTGACCTGCCCTAATCCCGCCCTGGCTGAGGAGGCACAGGCCGAAGCGATGCACTTTATCGCGGCGGAATGGGCCTATGAAGTGCGGGGCGAAGGCGACTTTGACCCCAACCCCACAGGGGAGTTTTCCCGGGGGGAGCGGGGCTATGCCTATTTAGAAGTGGCAGACTTTGGCGTCGGCCGGGAAGGGCAGCTGTTCTACCTGGATCTGGCGGTGGATGTTGCCCTGGAGACCACAGGGGGGCTGCGCCTCTTTACCCAGAAGGATGTTCTGGAACTGGAAGAATGGTATTTCGAACCTCCGATAACTACATGGTTCTACATCTGGGTGGATATTCCCTGGTGGGCGCCGCGGGGGACTTACAGGACAGTAATTACAGTGAGGGACGGCATTACAGGCCTCGCGCTGGAAGAGTCCCGGGAGATTCGAGTCAGATAATCTTCCTTGTGAAAAGGAATGCAAGGAGTTCTTGTCGAATAATTAACAAGAACAAGCATACTGATTATCAAGGAGGACTACTATGACATTACGCGGCAGGAGAAAGGGCGAGGCAGTGCCCCAGGGTGTTGTCGTTCGCCTGCCTATTTATTTCCGCTATCTGACAGAGTTGGAGTCAGCGGGGGTTGAGAGGATTTCCTCAGCCCAGCTGGGCGAAGCCCTGGATTTCACTGCAGCCCAAATCCGTTCTGACTTAAGCTATTTCGGCTCCTTCGGCCAGCAGGGCTACGGTTATAATGTCTCGGAGCTTCTGCACCAGGTCAAGCAGATTCTGGGGCTGCAAAGGGTGTATTCCATGGTGCTGGTGGGGGCCGGAAACCTAGGCAAAGCCATCGGCAGCTATGAGGGATTTCGTAAACGCGGTTTCGACATCAAAGCTGTTTTTGACATTGATCCCCATCTGATCGGCAACCACCATGCGGGGTGCGTGATCCGCTCCCTGGATGAACTGCCTAAGTACCTGGAGGAGAATCAGGTTGATATCGGCATTATTGCCACGCCTAAGGAGGCGGGGCAGAGTATCTGCGATCTCTTTGTCCAGGGCGGTGTGCCGAGCATCTGGAACTTTTCCCCGACGCATCTGAACACGCCGGATGAGGTGATCGTGGAGGATATGCACCTTACCGACTCTTTGCTGCGCCTGGCCTTCCGCATGAATGAGCGCGGCTGAGGGGAAACGGGCAGCACTTTAGGACCAGGTCGCAAGTCTGGTGCGCAGGAATGTTGAAAACAGTGCATAATATCCTTACACAAACAAGCTGTGAGGTGTATGCGTTGCTGAAAGGAAAGCATATAGCGATATTTAACATTGCCAACAAGCGCAGCATCGCCTGGTCCATTGCCAAAGCCATGGATGCCCAGGGCGCTGAGCTGATCTTGGGCTACCAAAACGAGCGTACTAAAGCTTCGGTAGAAGGGCTGGCCCAGGAACTGCATAGGGCCCCTGCGGCGATTCTGCCCTGCGATGTCACATTTCCCGAGCAGATTGAAAAGGCAAGGGAAACTATTGCAGCAAAAGTGGGCACAATAGACGGGCTGGTGCATTCCCTGGCCTTTGCGCCCCGGGAAGCGCTGCAGAATGATTATGTTATGACAGAGCGGGAGCATTTTCTCACTGCCCTGGAAATCAGCGCTTATTCCCTGGTGGCTTTGGCCAGGGAGCTGAAGCCTGTGTTCAGTGCCAGCGCCAGCATTATCACCCTGACGTACTACGGATCGGAAAAAGTTATGCCCAGCTACAATGTGATGGGTGTGGCCAAGGCCGCGCTGGAAGCGAGCGTGCGCTACCTGGCCCATGACCTGGGACCGTCAGGGGTGCGGGTGAATGCCATATCCGCAGGACCTATCAATACCGTGGCAGCCAGGGGAGTTTCGGGTTTTCTGGACATTCTTGATGTTCACGCACAAAGGGCCCCCCTCAGGCGCACAGTGGAGGGCCGGGAAGTGGGGGACACCGCAGCCTTTTTGGCCAGCGACCTGTCCAGCGGCATCACCGGCGAAATCATCTACGTGGATACAGGCTACAACATTATGGGATTCTAAAAAAAAGCACCCCGCGGGGTGCTTTTTCAGTACATATGACCATTAATCGATGAGAGCTTTGTCCAAAGCGTCGCGTACAGCGATGTTGAGCATCTGGGTCAGGCCGGTTGCACCGCTGATGGTGTCTACATAGCCCGGCTCAGAAACCAGAGCGGCTTCTTTGTAGGCTTCGCGGGCCATTTCCAGAGGCCAGCCGTACTCTTCAGGATCCTGGATGCTGTGGTCAGCCAGCACTCTTTGGACCTTCAAGTCAACGATCTTGTCATTTTCCAGGGTTACCCAGACAACTTTATAGTATCCGCCGTAGGAAGAGGTATCAGAACGGCCGAGGAAGGTGCCGTCGAAATACTTCTGGGCGGGCTTGTCCGCACTGGCCTTAATCAGAGCCCTTTCTGTAGCCTGGATCCAGCCTGTGCAGCTGCCGGTGGCACCGGAGATGATATCTGCTTCAGCTGACTGGTTGGCGACAAACTGGGCGCCGAAGGAACGGGCGGCTTCCCCTGCCTCTGGGTAGGGATAGGTGGACCAGTCTTTTTCCACATGTCTGTCGGTGAACTCACGGAGAATGACTGCTACAATCTTGCCGTCTTCAATAAAGACTTTGGATGATTGGATGCTTCTTGCGCCTGCATCGCTCCAGGCTTCATAGGTGCCGTCAATGTACGCAGCGTGAGCAGCCAACGACAGAGAAAGCACCAGAACCAAACTTAATACCAGCGAGAGTCTTTTCATGTACATACCTCCACATGTTATTTGCGCTAGTGAATCCATTCACCAATGCTCAGATTTAGCGTAACAAATTTTGAACAAACCGTCAACCCTTTTTCGTCTCTGAATACTGTTGGGAGGAACCGCCCCAATAGGTCATGGTAGCTACCATGACAACATCGTGGCCCTGGGCAATGTTTTGCTGAAACAGGTGCCTCAGGGCAGTCCAAACTTCTTCTGCATCACCCGTGAGATTGGTGTCCAAAGATGTGCTGCCTAACTGAAAATCGTAATCCAGGGCATGCTCGTCCAAAAACCTGGTGGACAGCCCCTGCAGACTGGTGATTTCTTCCTGGCCGACGGGGTACAGCGATACATGCGCTTTTATCATAAAAAAACTTGCACCTCCTGAGGTTAGTATGCTCAGAAGGTGCAGGCTTAACTCATACACTTACCTGTTTGGCACGCAGACGGTCTGCCCCGGGAAAATCAGGTTTGGATTGGGGATCTGCGGATTGGCCGCAATCAAGGCGTTAAGGGAGACCCCAAACCTTTGGGCAATGCTGAACATGCTGTCGCCGGGCCGCACGGTGTAGGCAAATGTTCCCGGAGGGCACGGACCGGGAGATGGACCGGTGGGAACACAG
>JAAYSR010000125.1 GCA_012518325.1 Bacillota bacterium | reverse complement strand
TCCGATCCAATGCCGCTGAACCAGTCTGCGCCTCTGTGGATAATAGGCGCTACGTTGGCAAAGGTCTCCACATTATTGATAATTGTGGGCTTGCCCCACAGACCTGAAACCGCAGGATAAGGCGGACGCAGGCGGGGTTCGCCCCGTTCCCCTTCAATGGAAGCAAGAAGCGCTGTTTCTTCTCCGCAAACAAACGCTCCCGCGCCAAGGCGGACTTCCAAATCAAAATTAAAGCCTGTGCCGAGGATGTTTTCGCCCAGCAGGCCCATTTCCTTCGCCTGGGCGATGGCCAGATTCAGGCGTTTTACTGCAATCGGATACTCCGCCCGGCAGTAGATATAGCCCTTGTCAGCGCCAATGGCATAGGCCCCGATGGCCATGCCTTCCACCACGCTGTGAGGATCGCCCTCAAGGATGCTGCGGTCCATAAAGGCCCCCGGGTCGCCTTCGTCTGCATTGCAGACAATGTATTTTTGCCCCTTGGGCTGGTTGTAGGCGAACTCCCATTTCACGCCGGTGGGAAAACCTCCGCCTCCCCGTCCCCTCAGGCCGGCTTTCTTGATTTCTTCGATAACGTCCGCCGGAGTCATTTCAGTCAGCACTTTTGCCAGAGACTGGTACCCGTCACGGACAACATATTCACCGAGGGATTCGGGATTAATCACACCGCAGTTGCGCAGCGCAATGCGGAGCTGGGTCTTGAAAAAGGGCACTTGCTCATAATCCACGATCTCATCGTCAGTCTGGACATCTTCCGGGAGCCTGTCCCTGCCGTTCACAGCCCATTCAGTTACCGGCTTGCCGCCTGCAATGTGCTGGGCCACAATTTCCCTGGCCTTTTCTGCATCAATCTGACCGTAGAGCACCTTCTTGCTTCCAGGCAGAATTACCTCTGCCAGGGGCTCCTGGGCACAAAAACCGATACATCCCGTTTGGGCTACCGCAACATCATCGATATTGCGCTTCCTGAGCTCGTCGCAAATCGCGTCATAGACCTCCTGGGCTCCGGCAGCAATACCGCAGGTGCCCATGCCCACCAGCACCTTCGCCTTTTTCTCTGCTGCCTCTTTCTGCATCAGCTCTGCCTGCTGCCTTTGGAAAGCCAGTAAATCATCTCGGGTTCTAATCATTGACGTCACCTCCACTCCCGCCGCTACTCATACTGCTGCAAAACTTCCACTGCTTTGTCTGCATCCATCAGTCCATAGGCTTTTTGATTAATGGTCATGACAGGAGCAAGACTGCAGGCTCCGAGGCAGCGTACGGCAGCCAGGGAAAACTTGCCATCTTCGGTAGTCTCGCCGGCTTTAATGCCAAGTTTTTCTTCTAATGCGTTCACTACCTGAGGTGCCCCTTTCACATAGCACGCGGTTCCGTAGCAAACAGCAATCTGATACTTGCCTTTGGGTTCTACGGAAAAATGATGATAGAAAGAAACCACGCCGTAGACTTTATTTAAAGGAACGTTCAACCCTTCGGCAACCGCCTCCTGCACATCGCGGGGCAGATAGCCCATGATTTCCTGCGCCCTGTGCAGCACTTCAATGAGGGCGGATTCTTGGCCCCGGTAAGCTTCAATGACTTCATTCAGCTCATCCCAGGCTGTTTTGCAATTACAGGTCCCCATGTTTACCTCCTGTGAAAAAATTATCGTGTTATGTTATTGTCATTCTTCTATTAATTAGGCATTTACCGCTAGAATCCTTTGGTCAGTTTTGGATCTTTTCCTGGCTGAATCTGTCAAAGAACAGAGCCGCACTATGGGGATGCACAGCATACTGTTTCCGCCTGGAGTTCATGGCAGCAATTTCAGCTAAATAAGCGTATCTGACCTTTTCTAGGTCCAGCAGATGATTTGAGTTCGCAAAGGCCCTCAGCAGGAAACGTGCACTGGTTTCCTTGGCCTCTGTCAATGGCGGATGGTAAGTGACTGCGTAGGCGAGGATCCTCCCCATGTCAATTTCCGGTTCGCCAAACATGGGCTCGTCTTCGAAATCCACACCGACACATCTGCCCTCGTACCACAAGAAATTCCGCAGGTTGCAGTCTCCCCGCAACGTCGAGGTGATGCTGTGGTACTCCTCAAGCCAGGCCGCGAGGGCCCGGGCCTGCTCAAAGCTGAGCTCTTCCACCAGGTCGGCATAGGGCACCCCAGGGATGTACTCCATTTTCAAGGCGTTGCCTTCCTTGCCTAACAGGGCGGGAACCGCCAGGCCTGCCGCACCCAGGTATTCCAGGGCCAGCGCCTCTCGGAACAGCGCTGCTTCATCGGGATACTCCTTAATCACTATGCCATGCCTGAAAGTGACCTTGTTTTTCTTGGAAAAAAGTCTCATAGTCCAGCCTCATTTCGGAACATGCACGCTGGCATGCGCTTCTACAAAATCCACAAGCAGCCCTGGCTCTTGCAGGGCGTTAAAGACAGGCAGGCCGAGAAGCTCCCTGGCTCCGCCGTTGGCGAGGACCCCGGAGATGGCTGCAGCCCGTCCATCCAGCCTTTCTTCCACCTCTTCCATACTATGGGCCGTAATGATCCGGGGACAGTCGCAATCTGCCACTCCCTCCAAGATCACATAGTCCTGGTCATAATGCCTTAAGATCTTTTCGATGGGAAGTTTCCCCCGGTAGAGAATGTCCGTCTCATGGAAGGCCCGGGC
>JAAYSR010000124.1 GCA_012518325.1 Bacillota bacterium | reverse complement strand
GTCTAAATCATGTCTTATTATGTGTTCGGATTGGCGAGAAAGTCAATACCTTTTTTGTTAAATGTAAACATCCCGCTGACTTAGAAGCCTGGACCGAAAGGGCACGCAAGAAAAAAAGACCCCTCTCCGGGGTCGAGACGGGTCCGGCCTAGTAGCTCATCCTCGAAAGCAAAAAGACCGCAAACTGCGGTCTTCTCATTGTTAAAAGAATTGGCTGGGGGACTAGGATTCGAACCTAGACTAGATGAGTCAGAGTCATCCGTCCTGCCGTTAGACGATCCCCCAGACTCGTTTAAGAATATATCACATTCCCTGGAGAAAAGCAAGGGCGGCTGCAATTTTTTATTTTCCCCCGCTGCTTTCTTTAGCAGGCACATCGCCAACACCCTCACTGTGATTGGCAAAACGCGCTGCGCAGAACAAATAATCGCTCAGCCGGTTGACAAAGGGCAGGATGTTCTCGTCTGCGTGCTTGAGTCCGGCAATCAGCCTTTCAGCCCTGCGGCAGACGCTTCTGGCCACATGGAGCAGTGCCGCCCCTTTCGTGCCTCCCGGCACGATAAAGTCTCTGAGAGGAGGCAGCTCGCTGCTGAGCCTGTCGATAGCCTCTTCCAGGCGGGCTGCATCCTCATCCCTTACTTCCCCCGGCCCTCCGGCCAGCAGGGAACCGATGACAAAGAGCCTGCGCTGCACCCAGAGCAGATCTTCTGTGATCTGCCCCTCTTCCAGCTCGGTGCAGGCCAGGCCGATAAAGCTCGACAGTTCATCAACAGTGCCGTAGGCCTCCACCAGCCTGTGGGTTTTGCTGACTGCCTCGCCGCCGGCCAGCATAGTCCGGCCTTTGTCCCCTGCCTTGGTGTAGATCTTCATGGGCCTTATTCCTTAATCTCTACAGTCCAGTTGATCTCAGCTGTCTTGTTAACCATGCCCGCCACAGAGCAGTATTTCTCCAGAGAAAGGCGGACTGCATCTTCCAAAGCTTTTTGGCTGAGATCCTCACCCTCGAAGGTGAAGGTCATATCTACCTTGGTAAAGACCTGGGGATACTCCTCAGCCCGCTCCGCCTGGCAGGAGATGCTGAAATCCCGCACATTAAGGCGCTTCTTCTTGGCAATCAACGCTACATCGATGCCGGAGCAGCCTGCCAAACCAAAGAGCACCATCTCCATAGGACTTGGAGCAGCCCCGTCTCCGCCGTTTTCCTTAGTGACGTCCATTACGACAGAGTGATTCGTACCTGAAATGCCGACAAAACCAAGTTTGCGATTCCACTGAACCTTAGCCTGCATTAGATCAGCTCCTTCTCTTTAAGCATTTCGAGCGTATGCTCGATGCGTGCCAACACCCTTTCCCTGCCCAATAGTTCCAAAACATCATAGATGCCGGGACTGACATTGGTTCCCGTCAAAGCAACACGGACCGGCTGAATCAGATCGCCCATCTTAATGCCGAACTTTTTCAGGCCTTCCTGAAACTGCGGCTTGAGATGTTCTTCATCGAGCTTGGGGGCATCCTTAACAGCTGCATGGACATAGCCTAGGATCTCCTCGGTCTGGGGCTTGGTCAGAATCTTCTGCACAACCTCCATGTTGTACTCATAGTCATCTCTGTAAAAGTAGCGGGCCAGATCCACCACATCGGCAACGAGCTTGAGGCGGCTCTGGAGCTGCTCGAGAACCCTGAGAGTGTAGTCCTTCAGCTCAGGGGAAACCTCCTCCGGCAAGAGCCCTGCCTTCTGGCAGAAGGGCAGGCACACTTCATAAAGTCCTTCCAGTGTCAGCTCGCGAATATAGACACCGTTCATCCATTCCAGTTTCTGCTTGTCAAAGACAGCGGGATTCTTAGATACCCGCTCCAAACTGAACTTCTCGATCAGCTCAGGTATGGAGAAAATTGTCTGGGAATCATCGTAGCCCCAGCCCAAAAGAGCCAGATAGTTAACCATGGCCTCTGCCAGATAGCCTTCTTCATAGAACTGTGTCACAGAAGTAGCTCCGTGGCGCTTGCTTAAAAGGGACTTGTCGGGCCCAAGGATCATGGGAATATGGGCGAACTTGGGCACTGCAAAGCCCAGGGCCTCATAGATCTGGATTTGCTTTGGCGTGTTGGAAAGATGGTCGTCGCCGCGGATGACATGGGTGATCTTCATCAGAGCGTCGTCCACCACTACCGCAAAGTTGTAGGTGGGCATTCCGTCAGACTTGAAAATCACAAAATCGTCCACCTGGGTGACATTGTCAAAGATAACAGTGCCCCGCACCAGATCCTCAACCTTGGTTTCGCCTTCCTCCAAGGACTTAAAGCGGATTACCGGCACCCGTCCCTCGGCCTCAAAGGCCTGCCTTTCCTCGTCAGTCAGATGCCTGCAGCGGCCGTCATAGCGCGTAGACTGGCCCGCTTTGATCTGTTCCTGCCTCCTTTGGTCCAGTTCCTCAGGAGTACAGTAACAGTGGTACGCCCTGCCGATCTCCAGCAGTCTGTCGGCATACTGCTTGTACAAATCCAGCCTCTGGCTTTGGTAGTAAGGGCCGAAGTCCCCGCCTTTGCCCGGACCTTCATCCCATTCAAGCTTTAGATATTCTAAAGCATCCAGGATAACCTGGGTGGCCGCCTCAGTGGAACGGGCTGCATCAGTATCTTCAATTCGCAACACAAACACGCCCCCGTGGTGTCTGGCAAAAAGCCAGTTAAACAGGGCGGTCCGTGCCCCGCCCACATGCAGGTCGCCTGTTGGACTCGGTGCAAAGCGCACTCTTACTGTACTCATCAGAATCTTCCTCTCAAATACCTATTCTATTGCCGGCTTTGACGATCTCTCTGGCCAGCTCCCTGTAGGCCAGCGCACCGGGCACCTGGACCTTGGCCTCAAAAACCGGGGTCTGGGCCTGGGTGCTTTCTGCAAAGCGGATGCTGCGGGAAACAGGATGGGGGAACACAGGCAGCTGCGGAAACTCTGTATCCAGAAGCTTCAGGATTTCCCTTCCGTGCCGGGTCCTGGTATCGAACATGGTGGGCAGGATGCCGGCAATCTGCAGCTTGCTGTTGAGGGATCCCCTCACTTTGGCAATCAGCTTCAAGAGCGCCCTCGTACCGCGCAGGCTCAAAAACTCGCAGGAGACCGGGATAATTACCTGGTCCGCCGCTGCCAGTGCGTTAATGGTCAAAAGGCCCAGGGACGGCTGACTGTCTATCAATACATAATCATAACTGTCTCTGACCTGATTGACAATACGTGTAATTCGCCGTTCCCTGGCAACTGCATTCACCAGCTGAAATTCTGCCAGGGAAAGATCAATGTTAGCCGGCAGAAGGTCAATGCCGTAGTCGTTGGAGACTAAAATCTCCTGCGGCGGCATATTACGTACCAGACAGTGGTAAATAGTTTTCCCCAGTTCCTCAGGTTCGTATCCTGCGTAGTAGGTGAGGCCCCCTTGGGGATCCAGATCTAATAATAGCACTTTTTGACCGATATCAGCCAGAGCGACCCCTAGATTGTAGGTTGTAGTGGTCTTTCCCACCCCACCCTTTTGGTTGGCGAGTACGAAGACTTGGGCCACTTGTGTTCACTCTCCTTACTTGCTCAAGCATTATTTCAACGGCACTGCGCCTAAACCCTGCCGCCTTAGGGCCAACTCTTTTAATAGTAAAAAGGATCTTTTTGCTGAAGCAAGAATAGTACCGTGAAAGGATGTGACTCAATGTACAACATACTAGTAACCAGAAAACTGCCTGGGAACGCTTTAGACAGACTGAGCACCCAGTATAATGTAACAGTCAACCCCGAGGATCGTAATATGACAAGGGAGGAGCTCCTCGAGGCGGTACAGGGCAAGGATGCCCTGATCTCCATGCTCTCGGATCAGGTGGATGCAGAACTGATGGACGCGGGGGCCGGCCTGAAGGTGATTGCCAACTACGCAGTGGGCTTCAACAATATTGATGTACAGGCAGCAACCGAGCGCAAAATCCCGGTCTGCAACACCCCGGATGTGCTGACCAACGCCAGCGCGGACTTTGCCTGGACCCTGCTGATGGCCGCCGCCCGCCGGCTGATTGAAGGCGATGCCATGACCCGCGCAGGGCAGTTTACCGGCTGGGGACCTGAACTTCTCCTCGGCGTAGAAGTATTCGGGAAAACCCTGGGCATCGTTGGCGCCGGGCGAATCGGGCAGGCGGTTGCCAAGAGGGCCTTAGGCTTTGATATGCGCACTCTGTATTATAACCGCAGCAGACTGCCTCATAGTGTAGAGCAGGAGCTGAATATGGAATACGCAGATCTGGAGACTCTGCTGAAAGAATCAGACTTCGTCTCCCTCCACTGCCCCCTCACCCCTGAAACCAGGTACCTCATCGATGCAGAGGAACTGGAGCTGATGAAACCTACTGCAATTCTGATCAATACCGCCAGGGGACCCGTGGTTAACGAAACCGCTTTGGTGCACGCCCTCAGGGACAAGGTGATCTGGGGCGCGGGCCTTGACGTTTTCGAGGATGAACCTGCACTTAAGCCGGGCCTGGCGGAGCTTCCCAATGTGGTCCTTGCGCCCCATATCGCCAGCGCAGCCACTGAAACCAGGGCCAAGATGGCAGATATGGCGGTGGACGATGTGTTAGCCGTACTCTCCGGCAGGCGGCCGAAAAATCTTGTCAATCCAGAGGTTTTCTAGAGGAGGATAGCTTATGCCTAAACGCCTGTATCGTTCCAGAGATAGAAAGATAGGCGGTGTATGCGGCGGTATCGCAGAATACTTCAATGTTGATCCCACACTGATCCGTTTGCTCTGGGTCATTTTCGCCCTCACCTACGGAAGCGGGCTGTTGGCCTACTTCATCTGCTGGGCCGTCATTCCGGAAGGTTAGAACATCGATTGCAGCCTTCCGCAGAGCCCTTTAGGCTTTGAGCCTAAAGGGCATTTTTTCGCGCTTAAAACGGAGAAAGCGACCAGGTATTACCTGATCGCTTCCATGATGGCTCCCCGGGCTGGACTCGAACCAGCAACCCTTCGGTTAACAGCCGAATGCTCTGCCATTGAGCTACCGAGGAACGCTACCAATACTCTAGCACAGCTTTTTCCTAAAGTCAATAGTAACATATCCACTCTTTACCTCATATCTTGGTATGAGCCGTAAAGAGGACTAAACAGATCATAGTCCATACGGTATTGAATTGTAAAGGAGGATTTACTGTGGAAAAAGACGACCAACTCCATACCGAGCAGAGCCAGCAGTCGGAACCCCAGGGAAATCCTACGCCTCGGCAGGTCTGCGGGCCCAATACCACTCCCTATGTAGTACGTCCCGGGGACACATTTTTCAGCATAGCCCGCCAATTTGGCGTCAGCCTGGATGCACTGATTGCAGCCAATCCCCAAATCCCCAATCCTGCCCAGATCCGTCCAGGACAAATTGTCTGCATTCCGCCGGTGGACTGCCCCAGGGGCACCTTTGCCTACACGGTGCAGCGCGGGGATACCATGTTCAGCATCGCCAGAATGTTCAATGTCTCACTTCAGGCACTGATTGACGCCAATCCGCAAATTTCCGATCCTGCCAACATTGTACCCGGCCAAACAGTCTGTGTGCCCGTCACCGGACCGCCGCCTGGACAGTGCCCGCCAGGAACATTTGCCTACACCGTACAGCCCGGCGACAGCATGTTCAGCATTGCCCAAAGGTTCGGAGTTCCCCTCGACGATCTGATTGCGGCCAACCCGCAGATCCCCAATCCGAACCTGATCTTCCCCGGCCAGATTGTCTGTGTTCC
>JAAYSR010000123.1 GCA_012518325.1 Bacillota bacterium | reverse complement strand
TGCTCACGTGCATCGTCTCTAGATGCAGTCATCCTTTAGCTAAACCGAAAAGCAATTGGGAAGACAAACACCACGATTGCCATCCAGGCGGCGTAGACTGTTAAGTACTTGGTTTGCCATGTTTCTATAACATGAAATTCGGCTTTTCCCAGGAAGTGCCTGATATACAGCACCAGTAGGGCGACAAGGTTGACAAGCAGGAGTACATTCTCTCCCAGGGCAGCCAGTTTGTTGGGGGTGATGCCGTATTCCGACAGTCTAAAGACTATGGCCGAAAGGGCAACGCTGTCTACTATGATGGCTGCAGCAATCAGCGCAGCATTGAGGTAGTCGAAGAAATTTGCCTGGTCGTGCTTGTTTCTGGCAGAGATCGTATACAGCACCATGCCCAGTACCAAGACCAGCATTAGGTCAAACCCGATCAAAAACTCCCTTTCTGTAAAGGGGCTTGTCTGGGTTGCAGTCATCACAGTCAGGAACGCCAGCATCGTCAGCAGAAACAGGGGGCTGAAGATCTTAGCCAGGATGGGGGCAAAGTTCTCCACGATACTTTTTTTGGCTTCCACGAGATAGACTGTGAGCATAGCCACAGCACAGCCGCCGTAGATCAGAAAATATTCTTCAATGAACGGCTCGACATCAATGGAGATAGACTGAAAGATCATCGCCGTGAACATCATCAAAACCATCAGCCCAAGCATAAGCAGGCTGCCGTAAATCACGCATTCCCCTGAAAAACGCAAAAAATCCATGCGAGCCTTGCTTGTCTTCCAGTTCTGTCCCATATAAGCCACCCCGGTAATCAGCCAGAGGAGGATGGGGAGGTGAATGGCAGTCAACGTTTCTGTGTGCCGCGGTTCGAATGACGGGTACAGGTTCACAAGAATTAGGGCGACGGCAAAGAAGCCGGCAAGGATGCCTCTCTGCCTGTTGCTTCCGCCGTGCTTAATGGTTAAGAAGAGCGCTATAAAGGGCAGGATGTAGAAACTGAGATTCTTGAAGTAAGCAATGCTTCCGATCTCTACGCCAAAGAAAGTTGGTATCCTGGCCGCGGTTCCAGCCAGCAGCGAAAAGAGAATAACCATCACAATGTGGCGCTGATTGCTTGCTTTTGCCTGTGGGTCCGGATCCAGCATAAGATGTTTCCAGAGGTTCTCAGTGTTGACCTTCGAGAATTCTTCCGAGAGCATGCTCACACTGCCCAGCCGTTTGACGCTGATCAGAAATGCTTCTTCTTCACTGAGTCCATTATCACTAAGCTCATCAATTTGATCCCGCAAATGGCTTTCCAGTTCCAGTACGTCAGTTTCTTCAAATGTCCCTCTGGCACGTAAATAATCAGCCCATGATTTTATGTTCATTTCCAAATCAAACATCAGATTCAGCCCTTCTTTCCGGATCACCGTAAATTTTCCTGGACAAAACAGTATACACCAGTTCCCATTGCCTCCTGTGGTCTTCAAGTTCCGCCAGTCCCGCTTCCTTCAGGCGATAGTACTTTCGCCTGCGTCCAGCCTCTGACTTTTTCCAGTATGACTCAACCAGCCCGTTCTTTTCCAGCCTGTGGAGGACAGGGTAGAGCATGCCCTCCGTCCAGACAAGTTCATCGTCGGACGCCTCTCTAATGCGCTTAATGATTTCGTAGCCGTAACTGTCCTGCTGCCTGAGAATGGCCAGGATAAGCGGCGTGGCAGAGGCTGCGATTAGGTCTTTTGATACATCCATAGTTTCCTCCAATCATACATAGAGCTGCTAGGTATCAACGCAATCATACCTAGAATTTCTAGGTATGTCAATAACTAGTTATCATTTGCTCCGGGTTTGCTGAACCTGGATTTATTTGCTTGGAGATCCCTTGAGGCACACCTTGCTAGCACAAGAATACTATACAGGGTAAATGAAGGGAGGAATTCATTTGTCCAAGAAAGCATGGGCTGTATTATTAATTGCTGTGGGCATTGTGGCCGTTCTCTTGGGAGCAACGGCTTCTGCGCAAGAATTGGAGACTGTAAGGCTGTCTGAAGTTGTCCGTTCCGTTTTCTACGCGCCTCAGTATGTTGCTATTAACAAAGGCTTTTTTGAGGAGGAAGGTATTGAGATCGAACTGAGTACTGCCTGGGGAGCCGATAAGGGTGCCGCCGCTCTGATCTCAGGCTCTGTGGATGTAGGGTTCTTTGGGTCCGAGGCTACTGTGTACATTTACAAGCAGGGAGCCACCGACCACTTAGTTGGCTTTGCCCAGCTCACTGCCAGGGACGGCTCATTTTTCCTGACCCGGGATGTAGACGAAGAGTTTGCATGGGACAATGTCCGGGGCAAGACCATTGTGGGGGCCCGGATCGGCGGTGTGCCCCAGATGGCTTTGGAGTGGGTTTTGAAAAAACACGGCATTGAACCCTTTGTCGACGTCGAGATCATCACCAGCCTGGCCTTTGAAGCCGCTGTGGGTGCCTTTGAATCCGGCCTGGGCGATTACATTGCCCAGTTTGAACCGGCCCTGAGCGAAATCGAAGCGCGGGGCAGGGGCAAGATTGTGGCCTCCATCGGGGCTGAGGCAGGACCGATGACCTATACTGTCTATCACGCTAAGAAGAGCGCCCTGGAGGAGAATCCCGATCTCTTTGCCCGCTTTACCAGAGCAATTCACAAAGGCCAGCTCTGGGTGGCCAGCCACAGCGCCGAAGAAGTGGCAGAAATGATCGCGCCTTTCTTCCCCCTGATTGAGCATGAAATTCTGGTCAGAAGCATGGGCCTGTACCAGTCCATCAACGCCTGGCCGACGACGCCTGTGATTTCCGAAGAGCACTTTATCCACCTCCAGGAAGTCATGATCGAAGCCGGAGAACTTGATGACTTTGTACCTTTCTCCATCCTTATGGACACAACTATTGCCCAGTCTGTGGCGGAAGAGGCAAAGTAGTCTCACATTCTGTGCAAAGGGGGGAAGACTGTGGCTCGCGTTGAGTTAGAAAATGTGGGTTTGACGTACCATACTGAAGCTGGAGAAGTAAAGGCCCTGCAAGACGTCAACCTTACCGTCCAGGATCAGGAGTTTGTAGCTATTGTGGGACAAAGCGGCTGTGGCAAGAGCACCCTGCTTTCCCTCGTCAGTGGGCTGCTGAAGCCGACCCAGGGGCAGGTCAAAATAGACGGCATACCGGTCCAGGGCACCAGTAAACGTGTCGGCTATATGCTGCAGCAGGACTATCTCTTTGAATGGCGCACAATCTTAGACAACGCCCTCCTCGGCTTGGAAATTGGCAAAGAGAAGACCCCTGAGCGGGTGGAAGAAGTGAAGGAAATGCTGAAGGCTTATGGGCTGGGGGGATTCGAGCATTATTATCCCTCCCAGCTCAGCGGGGGAATGCGGCAGCGGGTGGCTCTGATCCGCACCCTGGCCACCAAGCCGGATATTCTGCTCCTGGATGAACCTTTTTCAGCGTTGGACTACCAAAACCGCCTGGCGGTGGGGGAAGAAGTTGTCAAGATCTTGCGGGAACGCAAGAAAACTGTGCTGATGGTCACCCATGACATCCCCGAGGCGGTGAGCATGGCCAACCGGGTAGTGGTGATGACGCCGCGGCCGGGGACAATTCGCAGCATTCACTCCATTAAGATGTGCGATGAAGGGTTAACTCCCCTGCAGACCAGGGAAGTGCCGGAGTTCCGCCAGTATTTCGGGGCGATCTGGAAGGAGCTGAACACAGATGTCCAGTGAAAACTACTCAGCTGAACACCTTCGCTACCTGCGCAGCCTGCGCCTGAAGGCCCTGTGTGTGCGGGGAACCCAGCT
>JAAYSR010000122.1 GCA_012518325.1 Bacillota bacterium | reverse complement strand
ACGAAGTGGATTGATTGTGGCAGCCTGGATTTTTGCAGTCTGTTCCATACTGCCCATCGGAAGGGTAATGCCTTTCAACCATATTGTTGTGCCCTTAGTCGGACTGGTCGGCGTCATCTCCGGCATTATTCCGGCTGCCTCTGTCAATCGCAGGGCAAGAGTGCACGGCAGGATCATCCCTGCTATTTATGCCGGAATACGGCACCTAGCAGGAACGAAATGCTGAAGAAAGGAGGCAGCTATGCAATTATCACAGGATTCTCAGGAAACCATCGTCAAATTCTTGCGGGAAAAGTTGAATCCAGAGCTGATCTATCTCTATGGTTCATTTGCTCAGGGTGAAGGGCGTAAAGACAGTGATATTGACTTAGCCGTCTATTGCACAGACCCTAGGGAAGTGTACGCGCTTTTCCTCTTGGCCAATGAATTAGCCCAGCGCCTCAGGCGGGACGTTGATCTAGTGGAACTGCAGAGAGCTTCGACCGTGTTCAGGGCACAGGTGATAACAAGTGGAAAACTCCTCTATTGTAAGGACAAAACGTTCCAGGGTTACTATGAAATGCGAGTGTTGAAGGATTATGCCAAGCTGAATGAGGAACGTAATGTCATCCTTGACGCTATCCGGGAGGAGGGGTCAGTTTATAATGAATGATGTCATGCTCAATAAGATCGCAACGATTGAAAGATGCTTACAGAGGGTTAAGGAAGAGTATGCCGGCGACAAGACGACCCTCCAGAACTATACCAAGCAGGATTCCATCGTGCTAAACCTTCAGCGAGCGATAGAAGCAAGCATCGACATCGCTATGCATATTGTCGCTCAGGAAAAATGGGGCTTACCGCAAAACAGTCGAGACGCTTTTCATCTGCTCCACGAAAGGCGAATTATCGACGAAGAGTTGCTTGGCCGGCTCAGTGCTATGATCGGATTCCGCAACATTGCTGTTCATGACTATCAACAGATAAATTTGCTGATTCTGCAAAAAATTGTAGAACAGCATCTAGGGGATTTTTTAGACTTTATCCAAGCAATCAGGCATATGTTTTTGAGATAATCATGTTGGTTGCGGGGGCCGGATCTGAACCGACAACCTTCTTAGAGACGAGAAAGAGGATCGATTATGATAGTGGAAATTGAACGAACCGAACAGATAATCGATTTTGCCTGGGAGCTTAGCAGGGACAGCCGCAGTGCTACATATCCCAGGGTGGAGCGTCTGTGTGTATCACTGGGACTCTGAAGAAAACTATTCCCAGGCCAGCCACTTCTTAATCAATGCAGGGAGTTATATTCGGGTTGCCGACGAGTTCATTTCTTTCCTGGCCAAACGCTTAGGCGGCTATGATTTCCTGATAGGTGTGCCAGCCGCCAATAGCAGCGCTATCGACTACTTTGAACAGAGGGGCTTTGCATGCATTGAGTCCAGTATCGACACTAGATTGTACAACTTACAGCCGCCTCAGGTAACCGCAAGTAAGCCGGCAGAGAAGATCACTGCCGATAACTTTGCCGAGTATGCCGCCTTTCACGACAAGTTCGCACTGCCGGCGGAGATGTACTACCACAGCAAAAATCTGAAGCGCGATCTAGAGCATTTTCGAGTTTTAGCTTTGCGAAGAAGGGACGGCAAGATATACGGGAGCATCTTTGCACGGATCTTGCCGGATAATGGTGCAGACATCGTCGGCTTGTTCAGTGATGGAGATGTGCCCAGCGAGAAGGAAGCGCTGATCAATCAACTTCTCTTGGCGTTGTACAGTGAATTTGGAGCTATGGATGAAGTGATCTTTTTTATTGATGAAGGATCAGGCTCGGAGTTAGATCTGGCACTAGGGGCAGGTTTCAAAATCAAGGATCGCTATAGATTATATAAGCAGAGTCTGTAAGATTTTACCAAGGCGAAGGAGGGCATTTTCCTTCGCCTTCAAAAGAAAAAGTTAGGTTTACATAATATACCTTATGCGAAGTTCTATAAAAGATTCGAGAGAGGGATCGCTAGAGAAAGCAAACTCTCGAAACCCTCTGGACGAAAGCCGGCAACACAAGCAAAGTGCATTGAGTCTTGCTCGAAGATTTTTGATCCGCCATGGACTTGGCTGCTTTTTTGGCGGACACTGCCTAAAAATCTCTCCTGAAACAACCCCAACTCAATCCTGGGCGTTTACAGGCCCCTGGGCGTACTTTGACTGTTGCCGAGGGTAAATCTATGCATCTCCTCATAAAAAACGCTCTACGGGCTTCTAAAAGGCTCGAAAAAGTTCTGCCAACAGCAAAATGACCGGCGTGCTGATTTCCTGCACACCGGTCCCATTCATACTCACTAAGCTTAGAATGTGCTGCTGCGGCCTTCAGCCAGCTGCAATGGCTGGAAGGTTTGCTTAACCAGGACTGTCAGCGTTTGTCCCGGGAAAATATCCGCCGATTCCAGCTGATTCAAGTCCCTGATCGTGCCAACAACATCCCTGGGATCACTGCCTGGAACTTGCGCTTTGGCAATCGACCACAAAGTGTCGCCAGGCTGAACAACGATTTCAACGTAGGCATATTCTTCGCTCAGTATCGTAGGATTTTTGGTCAGCACCAGCTTGCCGGCTATAGCAACCGCGCTTACAACCAGCATTACGAGCAAGCCAATAGCAGAAAGTGAAATCAATACGTCCTGGACCTTTTTTGCCATTTTTGCACCCCCGGAACACATGTTCTGTTTATCGTCTGGCTATACCTTATAACAGAACAAATGTTTTGTCAAGGGTTTTTAGAACAATTGTTTGACCATTCTTTGCCCGCTGTGCTATAATGGGGACAGCAAGCGCAATAACAGCCGTGGGAGGTCATCATATGGGCAAAGTCTCTGAGCGACGCAGAAGAATCCTGCAGTTTATAAAAGATGAAGTCGATGAAAAGGGGTATCCCCCATCGGTCCGTGAAATAGGGGAGGCTGTAGGGTTGAAGAGCAGTTCAACGGTACACGGCCATCTTCTCAAGCTCGAGGAAATGGGATACATCAGAAGGGACCCTTCCAAGCCAAGGGCGATTGAAGTGCTGGATGACATAAGTGTACCGAAGCTTCGAGCAATAGATGTTCCGGTAGTGGGCAGGGTGACCGCCGGAGCCCCCATTTTGGCCGTGGAAAACATAGAAGAGTACTTCCCAATCCCTAAGAACTTTGTGAACCATGAAGATGTCTTCATCCTGCGGATCAAAGGCGACAGTATGATTGAAGCCGGCATTTTTGACGGAGACTATGTCCTGGTGAGCCAACAGGAGACCGCTGACAACGGAGAGATTGTTGTAGCATTGCTGGATGGCGAAGAAGCGACCGTCAAGCGTTTCTTCCATGAAGGGGATCGAGTGCGGCTGCAGCCTGAAAACCCGGCTATGGAGCCCATTTACTCTAATGATGTGGCTGTATTAGGCAAAGTGATTGGTGTGTTCCGGCGTATTCAATAAGAATTAGACACAAAAAGACGAGCAGTTTAGGGCTCGTCTTTTGCGTTGAGTTCCTTGTGCGTGATTAGCTTGCCGTTCTTAACCTTTGCTTCCACCACGTTATATCTGGCATCGAACTCTATGGCCGCTTCGATGCGCTGGTAACATCGGGAACCGACAATTGTCTTCTGGACAAAATACTGTCCCGGGCCTAAGTCGGCCTCCGGTCCCTCCCGCCTCTGGATTTCACTGGTCGTCCTCACCCTGACGGGAATCTTTTCATCACATTTGTCACACTGGACGTAAAACCACAGTCCATGCGGCCCGTCCAGGGTTGTGTAGCCGGGTTTTCCCTTTGGTTTGCTTTTTGTCAGGTTTGAAAACAGTTTCGATAAGAAGCCCATACGCTGCCTCCAACTGTATTTTGATCTCAGGCTTTTACTTTGGCACGTATGGGCCTTTCTCCTTCTATAACCTGAAAAAACACCTCCAGGGCCTCACGTTCTCCCCTCTCCTGCACGTTAGAAGTAAAAAGGGGCAAATCAGCATATCTCTGCGAAGCCAAGAGATAGGTTTGATTCACCCCATTAGTTTGCACCTGTTCATACAGCCAGCGGTAGAGGGCATATCGAGCCAGGGCACAGTCCCTCCAGTACTTAGAGTCCTTTAAGTAATTGCACAGGACGAGATCTTGTTTTGCGAGGCACTGGCAGCGTTTGAGCGCCCGCAGGACGTCTTCTCTCCCTAATGCAACCATCGGCTCTTCTCCTTTCACGTTCAGACTAGTCGGCATTCTTCTCCTCCGGTTTCACTGGTACGTATACATAGCGAATGCTGCCGTCGACCTCTACTTCGTAAAAATCGCACATCTGATCATCCTTTGGCAAGGAGCCAATATACCGTGCCTGACCTCCGAGTTCCTGCAGATCCTTCATCATCGGCTTCCTCCTTTTTTTGTCTTTAGTATCGCTCACCCCCGACCCCATTATGCAGAAAAGATGGGGCAATCCCCATCTTTGCAGTCCTATTCCTGATCGAGCTGTCCCTTGAGATCAGGGATGATTTCATGAAATGTTGTATCAAACTTGAGGGGCGTAATGGATACATAGCCTTGCTCCACCGCAACCAAATCGACATCGAGCTCCTTTGAATCAGGGGGAACCGGCTCGCCCCCCATCCAGTAATAATGATTGCCCCGGGGATCCTCCCTGCGCTGCATTACTCCCTCGTAATTGCGGACTCCAAGCCTGGTGACGCGCACTCCCTTGATTTTGTCACGGGGCATCCCCGGGATATTGATGTTTAATACCCCTTCCTTAGGGAGCAGCTCAGGACGGACCAAAAAACCGGGCCGCCGAAACAGCAGTTCATTGACTATCTTTGCAGCCACGGAAAAATACCCTGCTGAACCGCAAAGGGAAAAGGCTATACTGGGTACTCCCTGCAGCACGCCCTCTAAAGCGGCTGCCACCGTGCCTGAGTATAAAACATCCCAGCCCAAGTTTGAGCCCAGATTAATGCCGGAGAGAATAAAATCAGGGGCAAGCTTCAGCCCCTGCAGCGCCATCTTGACACAGTCGGCAGGTGTGCCGTCAAGCATGTACCCACTTTCCACCTCTGTAAGGCGCAAAGGCGCATTAACTGTAATGGCCTGACTCATACCGCTTCTCTCCTGGTGCGGCGCTATCACTTTAATTTCACCATGGCCCTGCACACTCTGTCTGAGAGCTGCAAGGCCCGGAGCATGAATTCCATCATCGTTGACCAGAAGCAACTTCATACGTATCCGCCCCTATTTATAACTGGCCCGTTTGACGCCGGGCGTGGAGACTAATTCTTCAATAATCTGCACCCTGCTGAACTTTTGAGAAATGTCCACCTCTAACTCCAGCCTTGCTTCGCCAGCGTCATCGGAGGAGAGTTCCACGTTGGAAACATCCACTTCGTACTTGGCCAACACCGCGAAGACCCTGGCCAACTGGCCTGGAGTGTCCTGGATCAACAGGGTCATGATCTCGTGCTTGGTGCTGAGATACTCCCACTCCAGCTGATT
>JAAYSR010000016.1 GCA_012518325.1 Bacillota bacterium | reverse complement strand
GGGGCATGCCGTGCATTGGATCCAGGCCGATAGTTGAAACCAACAGCCCTAGGAATCCGGCGAAAAGCCCATTGATCAGTTTCTTGCCAGAGACGCTGATCATCATGGTTAACCCAAACAAAGCCAGGGCAAACATCTCAGGAGGCCCAAACCTTAAGGCAAAACGGGCGACAGGAAATGCGGCCACAGTCAGGACTACACTGCCAAATAGGCCGCCCACCACCGAGTAGATGGTATTCATGCTGAGGGCCAGTCCGATCTTGCCCTCCTTCACAATGTGATAGCCATCAAAGGTCTGGGCAATGGAAGCGGGTGTACCTGGTGTATTAATCAGGATTGCCGATACACCGCCTGCCCAAATTGCGGAGTTGTAAATGCCGAGGAGCACAGCCAGCCCTTGGGCCGGTTCAAGCCAGAATGTCAGCGGCGTTAAGATTGCCACTCCCATGGTCGCAGACAGGCCGGGAAGTACACCGATGACCATACCTGCCACAACCCCCAGCAGGGAGTACAAAAACAAGTTAGTTGTAAAAATCTCGACGAAAGCGCCAAGCAACATCTCCAAACCTTTTCACCCCTTTAGAGCGTTCTATTTATCGAGCCAACAGCAGTACCTGCAATACTTTGGAGAAGAAGTAATAGGAACCTACGCTAAAAGCTGCGCCAAAAATTAATGCCTTAGGGAGCTTCACTCTGTAAAGCAGGCCTAAACCGGCCATAAGCACGAAATTTGCAAGCATATAGTGAGTGTAGTACCACAGCACTACAAACAGGGCGCATCCAGCAACAGTGAGCAGAATGGCTATTACATTGTCCCTGGCCATTTCATCGGATACACCTTCTTTGCGGGCAAAATAGGCCACTTTCTCCCTCATGCCGTTGAAGACCATAATTGCTCCCAATATAATCAATATGACGGAAATTGTCGTTGGAAACGACCCAGCACCCGGTGTTCCATCTGAGGATCCTCCGGGAAGCTTGCTTGCCATTGTAAACCACCAAATGCCCAGCAGCACCCCTAATCCTCCGATGATGCTCAGGGCATTAAGTGACAACTTTCTGTCAGTCATTCGCTATCCCCCCATATTTAGGGTACACCCCTGCACCGTGGTGCAGAGGTGTACCAACTGTTGCCTTAGTGACCTAATTCCTTAAACAGTTCTGTGTAGAACTCATACTGTTGGGTAGCAAAATTGGTGAAATCTTCACTGTTGAGGTAGAAGGCGGAGTAGCCGTTGGCCTTGGTTACCTCTGCGAATCTCTCAGATTGTACACCCTGGCCGAAAGCGTCTTCCAGTACTGCAAGAATCTCAGCAGGTACACCCTTAGGTGCTGCGAAGCCGCCCCATGCTGCTACTGTGATGTCGTAGCCAAGCTCTTTCAGGGTTGGAACGTCTGGATTGTACTGGCTGCGCTCATCGCTGAGAACGGCCAGGATGCGGAGCTCGCCGCTTTCTACGCCGGAGCGTACTTCCATTTCACTTACAGGAACCATGTCGATGTGCTTGCCCATGATAGCTGCTACTGCAGGTGCAGCGCCGTCAAATGGAACGTGGTTGACTTCGATGCCGGCTGCCTTAGCCCAGCTTGCGCCTGCTACATACCATACGGAACCGGTACCGGAGTTGCCTACACGGAGTTTGCCTGGGTTGGCTTTGCACCATTCTACCAAGTCTTCCAGAGTCTCCCAGCCGGAGTCTGCACGAACGGTAATGGTTGCTGCAGCAATGTTGGATGCGCAGATGAGGTCAAAGGAGCTGGGGTTCAAATCCTGTGCATAGCCGAGGGCTTCAACCATGGCCAACTCTACAGGCACATAGCCGATTGTATAGCCGTCAGGTCTGCTCTCTTTAACATAGGACATAGCTACTGCACCGGCAGCGCCTGGTCTGTTGGTGAATACGATGGGCACGCCGAGGATTTCAGATGCTACGGAACCGACAGTTCTTGCGGTAAGGTCAGAGAGACCGCCTGGTGCAGCCTGGATGATCAGGTTAATCTGCTTGGTTGGATAGTTTTGTGCGAAAACTTGACCAGCCAGCATCATGACAACGAGCGACAGAGTTACAACAAACGCCAATCTTTTCTTCACTTTTACTCCTCCTTTTTTTTAAGCCTGTGTGTTTTTGCTTTTTCTAAGTTCATGTACAAAGGCCAGTCTCTGCTGTCCCCCTGTACGAACCAAGCCTAGGTCATCAGCACAGCCGATGAGGTCAACTCCACGGTTGATCCAGTCCCGAATTGACTCTTCATCTGATGTGCAGAGCGAGGTGCCAAACGGCATATTTGCCTTAATGCACTTTTCAGCCAGCAGGTCGAAGTACTTCATCACTTCCGGATGCCTGGTTTGGCCAAGCAGGCCCAAAGAACCGGAGAGATCGTTAGGCCCAACCATGATAAGGTCAACACCTGGCACAGCCATGATCTCTTCAAGGTTTTCTACTCCCTGATAGCTTTCTATCTGCATAATCCTCAAAAACGACTGATTCACATTCTGCAGATACTCATCTGTAGCCATTGTGCCATAACGATTGGCCCGCCTGGGCCCGAAACCCCTGATGCCGTCTGGCGGATAGGTGCAGGCAGCTACAGCACGACGAGCTTCTTCAGCAGTAGAAATCATGGGCAGGATAATCCCGTCTGGCCCCATTTCCAAGATGGGTTTGATCAGGACTGGATCGTTCCAGGCAACCCGCACAAAGGAAGCGGTGCCGCCGGAATTTGCGGCGATAATGTTCGCCAGGATTTTTTCCCTGTCGAACGCGGAGTGTTCGCCGTCGATCCAGACAAAGTCATACCCCATGAAGCCAAAAGCCTCTGTAATTTCATAGTGTGCGAAGAATACATGTGCACCAACAACTAGTTCTTTGTTACGCGCTTTTTGTAGAATTTTCTGGGCTTTGACCATGTAAAGTCTGTCTACCTCCTTTCTGGTATGAACTTTTAGTATACTGCCAGCTCGTCAATTTTGGCCATGATTTCGGCAGCTTCTTCTTTGCACACTTTACCAAGGGGTCCACGTACATCGCCTACGGGAACTCCCCGATGGGCTAGACCATATTTGAACAGAGACAGGTTTCCGCCGTTTTGCAGCAGCTTGGCAACGGTGGACGCCTGCTTTTGCAGTGCCAGGGCGTTTTCCCAATCGCCGGCCTCGGCAGCTTCGTACAGCTTGACAAAGAGCTCTGGAGCTACCTGGGCATTGCCGGATACAGCTCCGTCACAGCCTACAAAGACGCCGGGGGCAATCAACAGGTCATTGCCCAGCATAACCGAGAAGCCCTCCCGGGACTCGCCGTATTCCATGGCCCTGAGCAGGTCAGGCATGCTGTTTTTGATACCGACAATGTTGGGATACTTTTCAGCCAAGTATTTTACTGCTGGCGGCAGCAGATCATTGCCGGTGCAGCCGGGGATGTTATACAGGTAGAAGGGATAGTCACTGGGAATCGCCTCTACAATCTGCTCATAATACCGGATCAGATCGTCCTGGGAATATCCGAAGTAATAGGGAGTTACCGCTGCAATTCCGTCTGCCCCAATTTCCACCGCATGTTTGGCAAGCTCCACAACCTCTGCTGTTGAAGCAGCTCCGACATGGATAAATACAGGTACTCTGCCGGCAGTGTGTTCCACTACAACTTTGGCAACAAGCTTTCTTTCTTCAGTGGTGAGCAAAACGGCTTCGCCGGTTGTTCCACAGGGATAAAGCCCATGTACCTTCTTTTCGATGAGAAACTCGCAAAGATTCTTCAAAGCCTCGGTGTCTACCTGGCCGGCTTCATCGAAAGGTGTAACGATTGGTACAACAATTCCTCTCAAACGCATGTTTCTTCCTCCTTTTGGAAATAGATTCGTCGGCATACGCCGCAGTCAATCCTGCAGGCAATTGACTATCTATGTATGCCAATATTGCTAGGCTCTCCACTTGGAATTGGACAGCTTTCCGGCAGCAAATGGATATAGCGTTTTAGAGACGTTACTGCCTCCATGGTCAGTTCCGCATACTTTTGCTGAACATCTTCTCCAAAGCGCAGAACCGGGCCGGACACGCTTACACCTGCAACCGCCAATCCGTTGTCATCAACCAGTGGAATGGCCACACAGCCAATGTTTCGATCGTGCTCCCCATTGTCAATGGCATATCCCCGTTCACGGGTCCTTGCCAACTCTTCCTTAAGTTCCTCAAGCGTAGTAATTGTGGTAGAAGTAAATTTCTGCAAGCCCTTGACTGCCACAATCTGCTCTACGTATTCATCGGGCATATAAGCCATCATCGCTTTACCCACACCTGTACAATGCATAGGCCCCAATCTGCCGACATCCGAGTGGCGGACTTGGCGCTGACACGGATGTACAGTCTCTAAATACAGAACCTCGCCGTATCTTGGCACAGTCAAATAAACAATCTCCCCGGTCGCCCGCTGCAGCTCTTCCAGAATGGGCAGAGCATATTTCCTGAACTGCATGTCGATGCGTGCCACAAAGCCTAGTTCAAACACGCGCAAACCCAGATGGTATTTTTTCGTCCGGTCATCCTGGCGCAAGTAGCCGCAGTCAACCATGGTTTTCAGCAGCGAGGCAACTGTGCTTTTTGGCAAGTTCAGCTCCTTAGCAAGTTCGGAAACGCCCCAGTCGGTCTGTGTTTCCCGAAAGCAGTCCAGGACGTCAAAGGCCTTTTCCAAAGACTTTATTCGCTTCATAAGTGGACAAGTTTCCCTTCTATACTGATCGCTGTTCGACAATGTCGAACGCCGTACGATTTTCAGCTGTGATAAGTATACTATCTTCC
>JAAYSR010000121.1 GCA_012518325.1 Bacillota bacterium | reverse complement strand
TAAAAAAAAGTCTGGGAAAAATTACAGCAGCCCCGCCGCAAGGGACGGGGCCGTACTTTAATGATCCTGTTTCTGCTGAAACGCGTACTCGTCACGGATTTCTTCTCGCTTCTCTCTTATGGCATGCCTTCTTCTTCTATTCTTGGCGCGAATCGCCTCCTTCTGCTCTTCCGGGAGATCCATGCGGAGCGTGTCATGGGAAGCCTCTAAGTTTTCGATGGTATTGACCACCTGTTCCCTGAGTTTATCCACATTATCACTGCGGTCATCCGGTTTTGGTCCTCTGGGCATGGCTCAACTCCTTTCCCGCATTTATGTTTTCGCCTTTAGGATAACCTCAGCACAGCGTTTTATTCCAGTCCTGCGGACGTCCTGCACACCGTCGGGCATTTGACTTGCCACAAAAAGTCAATTAGACTGATCGCAAGCAGACGCCTAGAAAAACTGGGCTCTGGCGAAATGTGTAATGAATGAAGCCGAATGAATTGAGAGGGGGAAATACATGAATAAACAGGCAAGAGCCAGACTGTGCCGAATGCTTGCAGCAGTGCTGCTCCTGGCGGTAATTGCGGCATCCCAGGCTGTGCTGGCTTCCGAACGTCCCACAGTCGCCCTGGTCCTAGGCGGGGGTTCCGCCAGGGGTTTCAGCCACGTCGGCCTGATTCAGGCCCTGGAAGAGCATGGCATACCGGTGGATATGATCGTCGGCACAAGTATGGGCAGTATCGTAGCCGGGCTTTACGCCGGAGGCTACTCAGTAGATAACATGACCGAGCTGATTACACAGCTGGAGTTCGGTTCGCTGGTGGATATTTCGGTGCCGCTGAGCGGCGGAATTGTAGACACCTCAGGCATCGAACACTATCTGGACATTCTCCTGGGGAGCAAGACCTTTGCAGAGATGCCCATTCCCTTCCGGGCAGTAGTGGTCAACCTAGGTACAGGCAAGGAACTCGCCCTTGCCGAGGGAAAAGTCAGCAAGGCCATCCAGGCCAGTATTTCCATACCGGGAATGTTTGCCCCGGTGCAAATCGGGGATCAGTTCTATGTAGACGGAGGTCTGAAAAACCAGGTTCCTGCCAATGTGGCTGCGGATATGGGTGCTGATGTCATCATCGCCGTATCCCTCGAAAAGGACTATCATGACCCGGACTACCGGAGGATTACGGATAATCTGCGCATGTCCATTACAGCCATGATTGAAGGCTACACCGAGATCAACACCGCCATGGCTGATGTGCTGATCGTGCCCGATGTAGGGCTGGATTCCTCCTTCGACTACCAAAGGGGAGCCTATTTTATCGAACAGGGCTACAAAGCAGGACTGAAGTACATGGACCAGATCAAGGCCGTGATCTTGGAGAAAGATCCGACCTTCAAGTTTGTACCTTACAAACAGCCTGGCTACTCCAGCGTACAGCTGCAGGCCATTGCCAAAGCGGCAGAGCGTTCAGCAGCTAACCTTCCGAAAAAGTTCACACTGAAGCCGGAGATTCGCTTCGACAGCGATTACAGTTTCCCCAAGATCGGGGCCAAATTCACCCACGGCCCTCTGAACTGGTTTGGCATTGGCTATCGCTACGGCTTTGATCCTGATAACGGCGGGCATGAAATCTTTGCCGACTGGGGCAGGGAAAAATTCGGTTCCATAGAGATCTACATGAGAAAGAGCCCCAACCTGGATGGGCCCACCTTCGGCGGCTCGATCCAGGGCAGGCTGAAAGAGCTCCTGCTGGAAGCTACATATGTGTCCCAGGGGCCAAAAGCCTGGCAACTGTCTGCTTCCAACACCAGCCTTCTAAAAACACCCCACGGTGTGGGCGGTCTCTCTGTGCGGCTGACGGGCCTGCGCCCCGAGTCTGAAGCGGTACCCATTGAAGACAGTCTGCTCCTCGCGGCAGCACCCCAGCTGCAGATCTTTCCCTGGGGTGAGAAGCAGTTTCCGGTCGGAATTTCCATGAACAGGCCCTACCTTCTCACAGGGCTGACAGTGGAATCACCCGTGACCGAGCTCGATCTCAGGCCCAGTTTCAGATTTGGCCTAGGCACCGAAATGAATCTTTTCGGACTCTATCCCAGCGATATTTCCCTCGGGGTCGAAGTGGATTCGGCTGCCACCGCCACCTGGAAGTTCGGCATCAAGGGAATCAGGTTCTAGGTTCGCTATAGGAAAGCTCCCTCCCAGCATCTGGGAGAGAGCTTTTTTTCTTTCGGCTAGAACTGATAGGTAACCGCCAGCTGAATGCGGCCTCCGTAAGAGGAGATGCTTTCCTCACCATAGGGCCTAATCAGGCTGAGCTGCAGCTGCACAGAGTTGGGGAAGCGATGTGTGTAGGCAGGCCTGATCAGTCCGCCCTTTTCCTTGAATCCGTGCAAGACCAGCACTTCCGCGGAACTGCTGGGACTGAAATCGTAGCCCAGGCGTCCATAGAGATAATGGGCGCCTTCGATTTCGCCAGGTTCCAGAGTGGCTAGATCAGGCATCACATAGGGTTCCATCAGCGAACCCTGGCCCCGGTAGATGTACTGGACCTGGGTCAACAGCCCATTGCCCAGGGGGAAAGTATAGTCACCGCCGACAACTGCCTGCAGATACTTCTGGTTGACAGACAGAGGTATTCTAGCGACCTCCAGCGGATTGGCCCCATCCGATTCAGCAAACTTGGCTGGCCCTCCATAGGTTGCTTCACCCCATACCCCTACAGGCCCGAGGGTACCGGCAATTGCCAGACCCGCAAAGGTCTGCCGGCGGTACACTCCCTCAAAACTCGGTACAGGCACAGGACCTAGGTCAGGCTGGACGGTCAGGACCATTTCCAAACCAGGCAGCGGTTCGTAACCGGAATACAGGCTGGCCTGGACATCAAAACCGGCAATCTGAGTCTCGGCCCTCACAGCCCACTCAGAGTTTTTCCCAAGACCCCTTGGTTTTTTCGTATCCTCCATCGCCTTTAAGATCAGGGCAGCCTGAGGATTTTCAGCCATCATCATCTGTTTCATCTGATCATCGATTGCCTGGGGAGTAAAGAAGGGGACTGCCACACCGGTCACAGACCAGGAGGGACCGTAATAGACTGCCTGTGCAGCCCACAGCGGATTTCCGCTGATTACGCCTGAAGACAGGGCTTCCATGCTCATCCGGGCAAAGTAATTGGTGGGGTTGAAACCGTCGGCAGTACCCCAGCTGATCACTTGGCGGCCGATCTGGTAGTCGAAATCTCCGGAGTAGCCGCTGAGCCAAAGTTGATCCAGACTCAAATCGCCCTTCTTAGCCTTCCAGTCCCACCAGCCCTTGGTGGAAAAATGCAGTTTGGTTCCTGCCTCGAGACTGTCTTCCAGCACAAAGCGAAAGCCCGTCCGCGTCGAATCATGCACCAGTTTTTTGCTATCCCCGTCCCATTGCGCTCCGATGCCGGCATTGAGTTCGCCTGAGGGCACCACTGCCGCTGCCGGCACCGCCAAAATGAGCAGGAGCAGGACAGCCGCTGCAACTTGAATCCTTTTTCGCATCACGCCTCACCTTCCCATCGTATTTTCCAATTAACTAACGGCGCAAATTGCGTACCGTAAACACATCGTCGCTGACCTCGTCCTGGCTGAGCTCAGTTATCTCCAAGATAGTCCTGGTTCCCTGCACCTCATCTGCCATCACCAAATAGTGGGGAATATTCTCTCCAGACACTTCTTGGAAACGATCCAGAGTGAGGGTCTTTGCCAAAGCAGCACCAGTTTCATAGAACTGAATCCGAATGGGAACCATCTGCTCAATCCACACCCACATCACAATCTTCTCGTAGAGCTCATCAGAGCTTTCAGCCGTCAGCTCCAGCACATAGCAGTCCCTGCCTGCAACGGCCTCATCAGCCAGCCGCTTTACAGCATAGTCCCGGTCGTAATTGAAGCCTCCGCCAATTTCCTCATAGGTGAAATCTGTGCCCATAAAGGAGTCCCCGGTCATGTGGGAGGCTATGCGCCGCTCGCGGCCCAGGGCCGGCATATAAAGCCACATCTGGCTCTCCTGCCCCTCTTCATTGATGGAAAGGAACTTAGTTCCCCGAACATCGGCCGGGGCCAAGTACTCCAGGAACTGCTTATCCCCTGCCTCGTCGCTCTTTAGGTAAACCCGGACTGAATAGGTGCGTTGGGCCCCTCTGGCGTTTTCGGTGATTAACGTAAGTTCTGCCGTGCCGGAACCGGTTAGAATGCTGTCAAAACCTAAATCATCAAGGATTTGCCGGCCTGTAGGTTCCTGGGCACCGGCCGCCCCGGCAGAGACTGCGGTCAGCAGCAGGATTAGAAACATCGCTAAGGTACGTTTCACTTTACTACCCCTTTCCAAGTTTCGTTTGGTTAGATAATTGATCACCATGGGAATCACAAGCAAAGCCGCTAGCGAACTGACGATCATAGTTACTGAGATCAAATAGCCGAAGACTGCAATGGCCCTGAAGTGCGAAAAGGCTAGAACCAAAAAGCCGGCGATCAAAGCGAAAGCATTGAAGAAAATTCCCCGCCCGGCGCTGGAGCCCGCTTTGCGCAGGGCGGTTTTTTGATCCATGCCGTCGGACAGCTCCAGGCGATAGCGGCTGATATAGTGGACCGCGTAGTCAACACCGATGCCCACAGCGATGCTGGAAATAACACTGGTTACAGCATCCAGGGGCAGCTTGGCAAAGCCCATGATGCCGAAGTTAATCAGCACAGTAAAAAGCAGGGGAACCAGACTGAGCAGGCCAAAGGAAACAGATTTCATCATCAGGGCCACGATCAGCCCTACCGTTATCGAAGAGCTGACCAAACTGGAAATCTGGGTCTGCACATAGCGGTTCATCAGGCGCATCATCACCAAGGGAGTACCGGTCAGACGGACGCTGATGTCGTCTCTTTCGCCATAGCGCTCCGCCAAGTAGTCCTCCACTTCGCTGATCACGTGGCCCATGGCACTGGCATCTAGAGTCTTCATCCGGGCTGTGACCAAAGCCTGGCTGTAGTCGTAGGTTACCAAAGTCTCCAGGCCGCTGCCGCCCTGCATGGAAAAGAGCAGAAGCTGCTGGGCGATTCCTTCTCTGGTGTCCGGAACCGCATAATAGTCCGGATCGCCGTCCCAGAGGGCCTGGTTGAGCTCACGCACCACATCCGCCATGGAAGTGGCGTTGTTAATGGTATCCCAGGAATTAAGGTAATCTTGGATATGGATCAGTTCATTCACTATTTCCGGTTCTTTCATACCATCTGGGATCCCGGTGTCCACCACAACCGAAATCTGCATACTGCCGCCGAAAACGTCCTCAATGACCTTTGTACCCCGCCTCACCGGGCTGGATTCGCTGAAATAATTGACAATGTTGCTCTCTAAAATCACCTGTGTAGCGCCGTAGGCAAAGATGATCGTCACCGCGATCACTGCAAGAAGCAGGCTCCGCGGATGATCGATTGCCAAGCTGCTCAGCGCGCCCAGAAAGCGGCTCAATAAGCCGCCTTTGCTTCCTTCTTCCGGGCTGTGCTCAGCCTTGGGTTCTTTGACCAGAATCAGCAGCGCCGGAACCAGGCTCAAAGAAAGAACCATAGCGAGAAAAACCCCAATGGCAGTGAGCACCCCAAAGTCCCGCATAGGCTGGACAAAGGCGGTGATAAGCGAGGCAAAGCCTGCCGAAGTTGTCAGGGCCGCCATGACCACAGGCGATGTGATCACCCTGAAGGTCTCGATTAAGGCTTCCCGTTTGGCCATTCCGCCTGCCAATGCTTCTTTGTACTTGTTGAGAATATGAATGCTCGAGGCAATGCCCACAGTCACCAAAATCACCGGCATGACCATGGTAATCAGGGAGATGGGGATCCCGCGGGAAATCATGATGGCTACCGTCCAGATCACACTTGCGCCAACTGTAACCAAAGGAATAAGTACACCGAGTATTGAGCGGAAAATAAGAAATAAGACGGCGCCAATCAGGATAATGACGAAGGGAACCAGTACCAGGACATCTTGTTTCATGGCCTGTTCAGTGTAGTACATGATGTAGGAGTCCCCCACCATGTGGATTTCCTCAGGACCGCGATAGCCGGCAACAATCTCTTCAATCTGGGACAGCACCGGGCCTGGTTCGGGCAGATCTTCGAGCTCCAGAAGAAGCGCCGCTCCCCTGCCGTCCGCCGTAACCAAGACCCCTTCATAGGGACTGTTTAGAATATCTGTTTTGAACTGTGCAATCTCCTCAGGGGTGACAGGCAGCTGTTCAGCCATTGCCCCAATTTCGATGCCGAAGAAGCTGCTTTCCACAACCTGTGCATTAAACGGGCTTTGCACATCTGCTACCCCCGGCAGAGCCGTAAGCTCTTCCTCCAGGCTGGCTATCTTGCGCAGGGTTGACGACGTAAAGATATCATCGCTTTCGATCGCGATAAAAAACAGTTCCTGGGAGCCAAACTCCTCTGCCACAGCCTCCAAATCCAAAAGAACCGGATCGTCATCAGGGATCATGGCGTTGAAACTGGCGTCAAACTCGATGCGAGGGAAAACAGACAGCGCCCCCAGGGTGATCGCGATCACCACCCCAATCACTAGCCAGGGACGATCCAGAACAAACTCAATCCATCGTCTCAAGTCAACTTCACCTCTCCTACCTTGAGAATCACATTCAGTGCATCCAATGATTCGGTAATGATCTTGTTGCCCGGATTCAAGAGCGACTGCACTCCAATCCCGAAGATGCCGCTGAAAAACAGGCTGGCAATAGTCTCAGGGCTGTAGCTCTTGCCCAGTTCGCCCATGACCTCTGCGGTAAACACCTCTGCGGTGATTTTGTCCAATATGCCGGCGAAGATTTCCCTGACCTTGCCCCGGAGGGGTTCCGACCACAACGCCAGCCCCACCAGATCGTACATAACGCGAAACAGATCCGTATCGTTTTCAAGCACTTCCTGATAGAGACGGATTATGCACTCCCCCTTTTCCCGCGGTGACATTTCCGGTTTCAGGTAGAGCTGCATGTAATCGTAGTACTTGTTGGCCACACGCCGAGCGACCGCCAGGAGCAGGCCCTCTTTGTTCTCGTAGTGATAGCTGATCTGGCTCACCGCCACCCCGGCTTCCTGGGCGATCTGCCGCAGGGAAGTCCTGGTATAGCCCTCCCGGGCAATAACTGCATAAGCCGCATCAAGGATTTTCTCCTGCTGACTTGCTTCCAGCACAGCTTCACCCCCTTCGGTCGGACGACCGTTCGAATCTACTTCCTATTATACCATTCCCTGCAATATATGCTAGACTTTTTCAAAAAAGGAATACCGAACCGGAACCACGAATTTAGCTGAGAGGTGTAGACTATGAAGTATTTCCTGGGTATCCGGCTGCCCAAAGATCTGGAAGCAGCCTGTGAAGAGTACCGCCGCGCCTTCAGGGCACCGAGGACTGCGGCACATATCACTGTGATTCCGCCCTTTGTGTGGGAAAGGGACGTCCAGGAACTGTTTATTGGTGTCGAAAAGGTCCTCCGGGAAGTTGGGCCCTTGAACATCAGCGGAAGCGGAATCGGCTCCTTTGGCACTAGGGTGCTCTTTATTAACGTGAATCTTACGCCTGAACTTAACGCCATGCAAAAGGCCCTGGCACAAGAACTCAGGCAGATGGGCGTACCTGTTGACAAACGGCCCTACCGCCCCCATATTACGCTGGCCACCCGCCTTAATCCCAGGCAGTTCAGCACGTACCAGGACAAACTGGAGGGTTTTGACCCAGACTATTCCTTCCTGTGCTCAAATTTGTGCCTCTTTCACTTTACCCAAGAAGGGCGCTGGGAGGAATATGCGAAGATACCTTTAGGAGGCGGGCTGCTGTAGGACGAAGAAAATCTCAAGGCAGAAGCCGCCATTGTCTTCTAAAACAGAAAGTATATGTATGAAACGCCAGGCAGACTGGTTGGCGTTTTGCTTGTTTTGGCAATTATTTCTACATATGGCAACGAATATCTGCTTTTTGTTCCCTAGACAAAGACGAAAAAGAGGACACAAAGCTGTTCTGCTCTTGTAATCAAATGCTTTATTTGGTATTATCTTACTAAGAAATTGAAGGGAGTGTTTTTATGCAGGCCTCGAAACGCTTGACCGAAAAAGTCACCTGGGTTGGCAAGGTTGACTGGGAGCTTGAGAAGTTCCACGGAGACGAACTCTCCACGTACAGGGGTTCTTCCTACAACTCCTACCTGATTAGGGACGAAAAGGTTGTGCTCATTGACACCGTGTGGCTGCCCTATGACACAGAGTTTGTACGGAATCTCAAGGATGAAATCGACCTTAAGGAGATTGACTATATCATCATTCAGCACGCCGAAATCGACCACAGCGGAGCTCTGCGGGAGCTTATGCGGGAGATTCCGGGGACTCCCATCTACTGCACCAATAACGGCAGGAAAATCATCCAGGGGCATTTTCACGAAGACTGGAACTTTGTCACCGTAAAGACTGGGGATACACTGGATATCGGTGAATCCACCCTGACCTTTGTGGAGGCGCCGATGCTCCACTGGCCGGACACCATGTTTACATACATGAGCGGCGAAAACATCCTCTTCAGCAACGATGCCTTTGGCCAGCACTATGCTACTGAGACTCTCTACAATGATCGGGCCGACACCTGCGAACTGTATGAAGAAGCCATGAAGTACTATGCCAATATCCTCACACCCTTCAGTGCACTAGTAACCAAGAAGATTAACGAGGTATTGGCCATGGAGCTGCCTCTGAACATGATCTGCACCAGCCACGGTGTGATTTGGCGAGACAATCCAGCGCAGATTGTCGAAACCTACCTAAAGTGGGCCAACAACTACCAGGAGAACCAGATCACAATTGTCTACGACACCATGTGGCAGTCCACCCGCCTTATGGCTGAAGCGATTGCCGCAGGTATCCAGGCAGAAGATCCGGATGTAGTCGTCAAAGTCTATAATGTGGCCAAGAAAGACAAGAACGACATCGTAACAGAGATCTTCAAGTCCAAGGCTATCCTGGCCGGATCCGCCACCGTCAACAACAGGTACCTGTCCGGCATGGCGGGACTTTTGGAAATGGTTAAGGGCATGAAGTTCAAGAATAAGAAGGCTGCCGCCTTCGGCAGCTACGGCTGGAGCGGCGAGGGCAACAAGCTCCTCACAGAAGACTTAACGGTTGCAGGCTTCGAAATCGTCAACGAAGGATTCAGGACCCAGTGGGTGCCTGATGAAGAAGTACTGGCCGCCTGCCAGGAATACGGCAAAGAGTTCGTCCGGAGCCTCTAAGAGTCAAGTGCACCCGAATCGGGTGCACTTTTTTGCCTCATCAAGGCGTTGACACAAATTAGTAGTTCTCTGCATACTCCTCATAGTAAGCACGGGGATGGGCGCAGGCCGGGCAAATCTCAGGGGCCTCGGTGCCTGTGTGTATGTATCCGCAATTGCGGCATTTCCAGCGAATGGGCTCTTCCCTGTTGAACACTGTGCCGGCTTCCACCCTGGCCAGAAGCGCCAAGTAGCGTTTTTCGTGCTCCTCTTCCACTTCGGCGATTTCTGTAAACACTTCGGCAATTTCGTCGAATCCTTCAGCCTTTGCTGTTTCCGCGAACTCCCTGTACATGCTGGTCCACTCGTGGTTCTCACCAGCCGCGGCATCCTTTAGATTCTCTGCGGTGCCTTGAACTACGCCCAAGAACTTAGACAGGCGTTTGGCATGCTCCTTTTCGTGGAGGGCGGTCTCTTCAAAAATGCCGGCAATCTGATTATAGCCCTCTTTTTTGGCGGCGCTGGCATACCAGTCATACTTATTGCGGGCCAAAGACTCGCCTTTAATTGCTTCCCATAGATTCTTCTCTGTTTGTGTTCCTTTCAGGTTCACATCAATTCCTCCTTTTCTTTCTCTGATCTTCTTCAGCAAGCTTGACAAAGTTCCTGCCTGACTTGGATTATCTGAATAATGATAATCTTTAATGTTAGTGCAGGAAATCCTTGGATAATGACGAACCTATTAGGGATACTTTCAACTGTTCATGTGGAGGACATGTCATGCATAACAAGATGTGGAGCCGCGTGACCGGAATCTGTATGCTGATTTTGCTTCTCGCCTCTGCAGTACCGGTCAAGGCCGGCCAGTATTATATAAACGAACTTCTCGACGGAAATCCCCCCCATCAAGTGTTGAAAGAAGGGCCTACAGTGCGAGTAAAACAGCCAGGTGTGCCAAAGCCTGCTCCCAATGAAGCACAAGAGCAAAGTGCGGCAAAAACAGAGCCGCAGCGCCGCGGCAAGGTGGCCTTAACCTTTGATGACGGCCCGGATGCCCACAATACCTCCGCCATTTTAGATGTCCTCAAGGACGAAAATGTCCTGGCCACGTTCTTTGTCGTAGGGGAGAAAGTACAGCGCTATCCGGCGGTTCTCAAACGCATCTTTACTGAAGGACACCTAATCGCCAACCATTCCCGCACCCACGCCGACTTTGCCCTGCTGACCAATGAGGAAATCATTGAGCAGGAGCTTAATCCCACATCGAAGGCAGTAGAAAAGCTGACAGGGTTTTATCCAATGATTATGCGGCCTCCCTACGGGTCCCTCCGCCAGGATTCCGTAACCTATCTCCGGGAACAAGGCTGGCGCATTGTCCGCTGGTCACTGGACACCTTTGACTGGGACAGCACCCGCAACAAGCCTGAACAGATCCTCAGCCGCATTCAAACTCAGCACCACAACGGCGCAATCATCTTGATGCACTGCAACGGTCCCGCAACAGTCCGGGTGCTGCCGGACATAATCAAAAGCCTGAGAGACCTTGGCTACGAATTTGTAACCGTGACGCAGCTGTAAGCGGATGCCATCTAATTGCCTCCACATAGCTCTCTGCCACAGAGGAACCGGTATGCACAAGCAAAGCCTCCTTGATCTCCTCCTGGGCCTGCACTTCATCGAGAATCTTTGCCAACGGCCTTTGCAGCATAACATCGAGCAGGGAAAACAGCCCTGTGAGATACAGACTGTTATGCTGAACCTTCAAGGCCGTTTCCTGTGCCAAGAGCTGGGCAAAGCGGGCTCGAATCAAGGAAAGGCTGATTGGACCGTCCATCTGGTTAACGCACATACCCTGCAGTGCAATCAGAGTTACCCACTTTCTAATCTCCCGTTCCCCCAGAAGCACCAAGGCCTGCTCCACAGTAGCGATCCTGCTGCGGCGAGCAAAGATGGCAGAGTTGGCGAGCTTAAGCAGGTTGTATGTAAGGGACACGTCCATCGAGATCGTGCGTGCCAGTTCGCGGTAATCCAGTTCAGGCAGGTTGGCCTGGGATACAAGCTGCATGTAGTGCAGCTCCAACGGCGAGAGGCCGCTGGTCTGCAAAATCTCAGGCCGCTGGAAGAAGTAACCTTGAAAATAGGTAAAACCCAGATCCACAGCTAGATGGAACTCGTCCCAGGTCTCAACTTTTTCGGCCAAAAATGCGCAGTTTTTGTTCGCAAGGACTGTCCTCAGCTGGCGGATCTCAAAGGGGCCGGTTGAGCGAAAATCAACCTTAACAATGTCAGCCAAGTCCAGCAGCGGTTCCCAGTCCGGGGAATAGACAAAGTCATCCAGGGCAATTCGATAGCCGGCAGTTTTCAGTTCCCGGCATTTCTCAATAATCTCCACCGTTGGTCGAATCGTTTCCAGAAGTTCCACCACCAGATACTCTTGGCGAAACAGCGTGGCAACCTCTTCTTCGATCAGCCTGGCGGAGAAATTTATGAAGGCGGGATAGCCTGAAGTGATTGTCTCCAGGCCGAAGTTTTGAAAGGTATCAAAGATTACCTTAGAAGACGCTTCATCATCTTGAACCTCACCGGAAAAAGCGTTGATCTTTCCGCCTCGATAAAGCAGCTCAAAGGCGACAATTTCTCTGTCAGCATTAAAAATCGGCTGCCTCGCCAGAAACACATCCATGCATTCACCAAGCCCCATTTCATATCCGTAATTATTACCGAATCCACATTTTCTTCAAGGCCGATTGTTTTCCTCCTGGAGGAATGACAAGGAATGAGGAAAAATTCAACAGGGATTGAGGTGCAGATGCAGAAGTGCCAAGTACGATAGAAAAGTCTGGGAGGTTGCATGATGACAGCAGCACAAGGGCTCATACGTATCTTTTACAATGGCAAGTTTATCACGCTAGACGAGAGAGTTCCGGAAGCGGAAGCTATGGCCGTGGCGGGGGACAGAATTCTCGCTGTAGGCAGCTATGAAGAACTCAAGGCCATTGCCGGCAGGTGGGCAGAAGTCCATGACCTAGGCGGCCAGGTGGCAGTGCCTGGTTTTAACGACAGTCATATGCACCTGATCAACTTGGGCCAGGGCATGGACGGTGTAGACTTAAGCAAAGCACGTTCTGTTTCCGATCTGGTTCGCCTGGGCCAAGAGTATCTTCGCCAGAACCAAGACCGCGCCTGGATCATTGGCCGCGGTTTCAATGAGGAGACTTTTGCAGAAAAGGAACTGCCTGCCAAGGAGGATCTGGACAGAATTTCCCGGGATCTGCCTGTGTTTTTCACCCGGGTCTGCGGTCACATTTGCGCGGTAAACTCCAAAGCCCTGGAACTGGCGGAAATTAATACGAACACCGATGATCCTCCAGGGGGGAGCGTAGATCGTGCTTTGGAGACTGGAGAACCTACCGGAATCTTGCGGGAAAATGCCATTGACCTGGTGAGGCGTAACATCCCTTCCCCCACCGTTGAGGACTTGAAACGGGCGATCCGGAGCGCCAGCCGCCTGGCTGCCTCCTTGGGGCTGACAACTGTACAAAGCAATGACCTGCATGGAACCCGCACGTTGATCAACCGTCTGGAGGCCTATGCCCAATTGGCGGAAGCCGGTGAGCTGCCCATCAGGGTGGAACTGCAGGCTACAATGCCGACGCCGGAGGAACTGCGGGCCTATTTAGAGCTGCGGAAGGCCCATCCCACCTTGGGCGGCAAGGTAACATTGGGACCTTTAAAGCTTTACACCGACGGTTCCCTGGGCGGACGCACAGCCGCCCTCACCCGGCCCTATGCAGATGATCCTGCCACTTCCGGCCTGCCCATCTTTGCCCAGGAGGAGCTGGATGAACTGGTTGCCATCGCGGCAGAGGCCAACCTGCAGGTTGCTGTCCATGCCATTGGCGATCGGGCCATAGACATGGTAATGGACAGCTGCGAGAAGGCAAAGCGTGCCCAAAAAGACTGGACTGCCCGCCCGCGGATCATCCATGCCCAAATCACCCGCCGCGATCAGCTGGAGCGTATGGCCAAACTGGGTATCGTCTGCGATATTCAGCCAATTTTTGTCCCTACTGACCTGCATTTTGTCGAAGCCCGGGTCGGCAGAGAGCTGGCCGAGTTCTCCTACGCCTGGAAAACCATGGCTAGACTTGGCGTTCCTACCGCCGGCGGCTCCGACAGCCCGGTGGAACCCTGTAACCCGCTCTGGGGCATGCACGCGGCTATCACCCGCCGGGACCAAAGCGGCTATCCCGAGGAAGGCTGGCACCCTGAGGAGCGCCTGACAGCAAAAGAAGCCCTCGCCCTCTTCACTGCGGGCTCAGCCTATGCGGCCCATGAGGAAGGCATAAAGGGCTCCTTAAGTGCAGGTAAACTGGCAGACTTCACCGTACTGCCGGAAGATATAACTCAGGTGGATCCGGATCGCCTGCTCACTATGAAAGTGACGGCAACCTATGTGGGCGGCCAAATTGTGTGACGGACTGCCCCTCAGTGACAATTCTGTAGTACACCCTGGCAGTTATGGCATACACAAAGGCATAGAAGAGGGCAAAAACCAGCGCCGTACCTAATGTGCACCAGGAGAACAGGGCGATGTTGGTCAGGTTGAAGACGGCCAAAAGCTTGGTAATGAACCTGAAGGCTGCAGCGACATGGATCACGGCAGTAATCAGGGGCAGGAAGAACACAGTCAGCACTTGGCTGCGAATCGATTTTTTCACTTCTTCCAGGCCCATGCCCACTTTCTGCATGATCTCGAAGCGTTCTTTGTCTTCATGGCCTTCTGTCACCTGTTTGTAGTAGATGATCAGCACAGTTCCCATGATGAACAGTGTACCCAGGAACAGCCCTAGGAAGAACAGGCTCCCGTAGAGAGTGTAAAACTCATCCTTGACTGCATCAACGGACTCCACATGGCTGAAGGAGGCGCCGCCGGGGAGGTTGGAACGAATATCCCGGTAAACTGCGGCGGTGTCTGCATCCTCAGGCAGATCAAAGCCGAGGAAGTGGCTGATCTCCGACCGCCTGCCAGAAGATGCGGTCTGGGCCTCGTAGAGCTCTGCCAGAACCGACAGGTCTGATACGATCACATAGTGGCTTTGGGCAAGGGTTACCTCGTTCGAAGCGGCTTCGAATT
>JAAYSR010000015.1 GCA_012518325.1 Bacillota bacterium | reverse complement strand
CCGCCAGTATTTCGGGGCGATCTGGAAGGAGCTGAACACAGATGTCCAGTGAAAACTACTCAGCTGAACACCTTCGCTACCTGCGCAGCCTGCGCCTGAAGGCCCTGTGTGTGCGGGGAACCCAGCTTCTGATCCTGGTCGGGCTCTTTGTGCTGTGGGAAATAGCGGCCTCCAGGGGCTGGATCAACGCCTTTATCTCCTCGCAGCCGACCCGGATCTGGGCTGCGGTGGTGCGGCTGGCCAGGGAAGGGGAGCTTTGGAAGCATCTGGGCTGGACGGTTTATGAAACTGTCCTAGGCTTCACCATCGGCACCGCAGTGGGGATTGTGATTGCCGTTCTGCTTTGGTGGTCCGCCTTTTTCTCTAAGGTAATGGATCCCTATATTGTAGTTCTAAACAGTGTGCCTAAGGTGGCCTTGGGACCGATCTTTGTGGTCTGGCTGGGCACCACAATCACCGCGGTTGTGGCCATGGCGATTTCGGTTTCGATTATCGTGGCGATTATGATGATGCACACCGGCTTTAAAGAGGTGGATCCCAACCTGATCAAGCTGGTGCACACCTTCGGCGGCACCAAGGGCCAGGTTTTGCGCAAAGTGATTATCCCCGCCAGTGTGCCCACTATGATCGCCGCCCTTAAAGTGAATGTCGGCCTTTCTTTGGTGGGCACAATTGTCGGTGAGTTTTTGGCCTCCAAGGCAGGGCTGGGCTACTTGATCATCTACGGCGGCCAGGTCTTTAACATGTCGTTGGTGATGGCCAGTGTGCTGCTGCTCCTTGTGGTCTCGGTCATCCTTTACTACGCCGTCACTCTCCTGGAGCAAAGAGTGACCCGCGGGAGGGCATAATCTCTTAGCAAGCCAACACGCTGCCCCAGGTTCAGGCCGGGGGCAGCTTTATTTGTCCCCGATTTTATGCAGGGATTCAACCCATATTCTAGAATTTAGTTAAGTACTAGACTGAGGTGAGGTGTTTGTATGATCCGAGTGGGAGTAGTTGGTTACGGTACCATCGGCCAGGTCCATTGCGAGGCGCTGCAGGAAGTTCCCGGCTGCCAACTTGTGGCGGTGGCTGATGTGGATCCTGAGGCCAGGGCCCGTGCCCAAAGGGACTATGGTGTAGTTGCGGCAGAGAGCATGGAAGCGATGCTTGACGCCGCTGAGGTGGATTTGATCGACATTTGCGTACCTACCCATCTCCATGAGGCCATGATGGTGCAGGCCATGGAAGCAGACAAACACATTTTTTGTGAAAAGCCCCTGGCCCGAAGCCTGGAGGAAGGACGGCGCCTGGTGGAACTTGCCAAGGGTTACCGGAAGAAAATCGGCATCGGCCATGTCGTGCGCTTTACTCCCGCTTACAGGGGCATCCGCCGCAGCGTTGAGCAGGGTGAAGTGGGCAGGATCGGGGTTGTGCGAACCTTTCGGGGAGGCAGCCAGTTCCCCGAGGGCTGGCAGGACTGGTTTGCCAACTTTAACCTAAGCGGCGGAGTTATCCTGGATCTGATGATCCACGATCTGGATTATTGTCGATGGCTCTTTGGCGATGTGGAGAGGGTCTACGCCAAGAGCACCTGCGGGCGCACAGAGGTCAGGCTGGAACATGCCATGGCGGTTTTGCGCTTTAAGAGCGGAGTCATCGCCCATCTTGAGGCGAGCTGGACGAACTATCCAGGCCAGTTTTACACCGCTGTGGAAGTTGCCGGCAAGGACGGGCTGATCACCTTTGACAGCCGTAAATCCAGCCCGCTGGCCGCCATGACAGTGCCTGGAGTTTCTGCCCAGGCGGGAGCTGTTGCGGCCAACCCGTACGCCTTGGAGCTTCAGGATATGGTGGAGGCCATCACTGAAGACCGCCAGCCGTTGGTTACTGTGGAAGACGCCTTCGGTGCGCTGGAAATTGCACTTGCCGCAGTTGAATCTGCCCGCACCGGCCGAGTCGTGGAAATTTAGGGAGGGATTGCAGTGGTAGTTAGGATAGGATTTTTGAGCATTGCCCATTTGCACGCCCACAGCTATGGCCGGGCGATCAACGGCCTGACCGGCTGCAGGCTCGTCGGCATCTATGATCCCGATCAGGAGCGGGGGATGCAGGGGGCTAAGGAGATGGGCACCGAATATTTTGCAGATCCCGCCGAGCTTCTGTCCCAGACAGACGCTGTGATCATTTGCTCCGAGAACAGCCGGCACCGTGAGTTTACTGAGCTTGCTGCCAAGCACGGCTGCCATGTCCTCTGTGAAAAACCGATTGCTACCACGTTAGAGGACGCCCGAGCCATGATCGATGCCTGCGCCAGGGCCGGCGTGAAACTGCAGATTGCCTTTCCCGTCCGCTTTGTCACCCCGGTGCTTAGGGTCAAGGAAATGCTTGATAGTGGAGCGGTCGGCAAGGTGCTGGCCATCGTCGGCACAAACCAGGGCCAAATGCCCGGCGGCTGGTTTGCTGACCCGGAACTTGCCGGCGGAGGCGCGGTGATGGATCATACCGTTCATGTAGTAGATCTGATTCGCTGGTTTTTGGGCAAGGAGTTTGTCTCGGTGTACGCTGAAGTTGACAATATGCTTTGGGATACAGGCATTGACGATTGCGGCATGCTTAGCATGGAGCTGGAAGACGGCACCATTGTCACCCAGGATCCAAGCTGGTCCAGACCCATGACCTTTCCAACCTGGGGCAATGTTACCATGCGGATCATTGGGACCCAGGGCATGATTGACCTGGATGCCTTTGCCCAGAATTTCGTAGTCTATGACGACGCCCACCGCAAAGTGTCGGAACGGTCTTTTGCTGAAGACATGGATTTAGGGCTGATCCAGGACTTCATCCAGATGATTGTCGAGGATCGCGAGCCCACGATTACCGGCTATGACGGCCTGAAGGCCCTGGAAGTCGCCTTGGCGGCCTACAGGTCTGCCCAGGAGAAAAAACCCGTTGCGCTGGGCTAGAATGTCAGGGGAGTGAAAACAATTAGGAGCTTTCTCAGACTAAAAGACTTTATACTTGAACATAAACGTTTTTATCTCTTGGGCATTGGCGCCCTGCTCATGACGAATATAGCTCAGCTGATTATCCCGAAAATGCTGGGCAACCTCACAAATGTAGTTGCCTCGGGTGATTTCACCCGAGGTGACCTATTGGTCTTTATGGGCAAGTTTATCGGGCTGTCCGTCGGGATAGCCGTCTTCCGCTATTTTTGGCGGATCAACATTATGGGGACCGCCCGCAGGATGGAGTATACCCTCCGCAACATGCTCTTTGACCATTTGCAGGGCCTGCCTACAGAGTTTTTCAACTACCACAAGACAGGCGATCTGATGGCCCATGCCACCAACGACATCCGTGCGGTGCGCATGGCTTTGGGCCCCGGCATTGTCAGTTCGGTGGACGCCCTGTTTTTGACCACCATCATCATTGTTACCATGGCCAGGACGATCAATCTGCGCCTCACTCTGGTGGCCCTTCTGCCGCTGCCCTTTATGCTGGCGGTCACCATGGGCTTCGGCCGGATCATCCATGGCAGGTTCCGTCGGGTCCAGGAGGCGTTTTCCCTGCTTACCGACAGGGTGCAGGAAAACTTCGCCGGCATCCGTGTCATTAAGGGCTTTGCCCGGGAAAAAAGCGAGGAAGAGCGCTTCCGGGAGGTCAATGAGCACAATGTGGCCAGGAATATGCACCTGGTGCGGGTACACGCCCTCTTTCACCCCTTGGTGGGCTATCTGGGAGCTTTAAGTTTTATTATTCTCCTGGGCTACGGGGGCATACTGGTGTTGGACGGCAGCATCACCATCGGCGACTTTGTTGCCTTTAACAGCTACCTGGGCATGCTGACCTGGCCGGTGATGGCCATAGGCTGGGTGATCAACATGATCCAAAGGGGCAAGGCCTCCATGGATCGCCTCAACGATATCTTCTGCCAAAAGTCAGATATTCTGGATCCGGGCGAAGCCGGCGTCCTGGCTGAGATCAGAGGAGAGATCGAGCTTAATGGCCTGACCTTTGCTTATCCGACTTCAACAAGGCCCGTCCTTCAGGACATCACCGCCAAGATTGAAGCTGGGCAGGTGGTGGGTATTTTAGGGCGGACAGGCTCCGGCAAAACTACGCTGCTTAATCTGCTGTTGAGGCTCTACAATGTGGAGCCGGGCATGATCAAAATTGACGGGGTGGATATTGACCAGATCTCCCTGGAGGTTTTGAGGGACAGCATCGGCTATGTTCCCCAGGACAGCTTTTTGTTCTCAGCCACCATTCGGCAGAACATTGACTTTGCCGATACCGGCAGCGACATGGATAAGGTCGTGGAATACGCCAAGATCGCGCAGGTTTACGACAATATTATGGACTTTCCCAACCAGTTTGAGACTATGGTGGGCGAGCGGGGGGTCACCTTATCCGGCGGGCAGAAGCAGCGCATTGCCATCGCCAGGGCTTTGATCAAGGAACCCCAGATTTTGATTATGGATGACAGCCTCTCTGCTGTCGACACCGAGACAGAAGAGGCGATTTTGCAGAACCTGCGCCGGGTCTTCCCGGGCAAGACGGTAATTATTGTCTCCCACCGCATCTCCACTTTGCAGGGTGCAGACCAGATTCTGGTCCTGGAAGAGGGCAGGATTACCCAAAGGGGCACCCACGACGAACTGGTGCTGGAAGAAGGTCTCTACAAAGAGATGTACCAGAAGCAGCTCTTGGAAGAACAGATTGAAAGCGTCAGCTAAAGGCAAAGGCAGGTGTAATAGATGGACAACTTTCATGAAGAGCAAACGTTAGGCAAGGCGTATGACAGCCGGCTGGCGCGCAGGCTTTTAAAATACGCGAGGCCCTACTGGGCCCTGATTGCACTTTGTGTATTACTGCTGCTGGTCATTGCCGCAACCGACCTGGCCAGGCCCTACCTGGTCAAGGTGGCAATTGACGACCATATTCTAGGCTCAAATGTTTTCTACAGCGAAGCAGATGAAAATGCAGACGATGACAGCCTGACCGCGATTCAAGGCTACACTTTGCGTCCGGTGAAGGGGGAACCTGATCCTGGTTCGCTGCACTTTAAACTTGTCCGGGAAGGGGGGCAGCAAAGGCTGGAAAGCACCGACGGGGAGATAGTCCTGACCCTCTCTCCGGAGGAGGTTAGGGAGCTCAGGCGCGTTGACCGGGAGTCCATTCTGCGCCTGGGAATGCTGCTCTTTTTCCTGGTCACTGCAGGCTTTGGTCTAAACTATGTTCAGGCCTATATCCTCCAGTATACCGGGCAGCGCATTGTCTTTGACATCAGGCAGGAACTCTTTACACATCTTCAGCGCCTGGCTCTGCGCTTTTTCGACACCAACCCCGTGGGGCGCCTGGTGACCAGGGTGACCAATGACACTGAGAACCTGCATGAAATGTACACTGCAGTTTTAGTCAACCTCTTTAAGGATGTCTTTATGATTCTAGGCATCATTGTTGTGATGTTCCGCCTGGACGTTCGCTTAGCCTTAGTTTCCCTGGCCACTTTGCCCTTAATCGTGGCGATTACTGCAGTGTTTAGAATCAGGGCAAGGGAGGCCTATCGGGAAACCCGGGTGCGCCTGGCCCGCATTAACGCCTATTTTGCTGAGAATATTGCGGGCATCCGCCTGGTGCAGATTTTCCGGCAGGAAAGGCGCAAGTCTAGAGAGTTTGACGAAGTAAACTCCAGCCATCTTAGGGCCAGCATGCGGGAACTGAATGTATATGCGGTGTTCAGGCCCTCCATGGAGCTGGTTTACTCCCTGGCTGTAGCGATTCTCCTCTGGTTTGGCGGCGGACAGCTGCTCCGGGGCGTGGTGGACTTTGGTGTGCTCTATGCCTTTGTCAACTATCTGGAGCTTTTCTTTAGGCCTATCAACGATTTGACTGAGAAATACAACATTATGCAGGCGTCCATGGCTTCTGCAGAAAGGATTTTTCTCATCCTGGATGAAGAGCCTGCCATTGCTGAAATTGAGGACCCCCGTCCCATGGGCGAGGTCAAGGGTCATATCGAATTCAAGAACGTTTGGTTTGCCTATGTGGGCGAAGACTGGGTGCTCCGGGATGTCTCCTTTACGGTGGAACCCGGCCAGACAGTTGCCTTTGTCGGGGCAACCGGAGCAGGCAAGACGACGATTATGAATCTGCTTTCGCGTTTTTATGACATTCAGAAGGGTCAAATTCTCATTGATGGACAGGATATTAAAGAGCTCAGCAAGGGTGAGCTCAGGCGCAACGTGGGCCTGGTGATGCAGGATGTCTTTATGTTTTCAGGGACAATTGCTGAGAACATCACGCTGAACAATCCGGATATTGATCCCGAACGGGTACGAAGGGTGGCGGAACACGTTAACGCCCACCACTTCATCAGCGCTCTGCCTAAACAGTATGAAGAGCCGGTGACCGAAAGGGGTTCAACCCTCTCGGCGGGGCAGAGGCAGCTTCTGGCCTTTGCCAGGGCATTGGCCTACGATCCGGCGATTCTGATCCTGGATGAGGCCACTGCCAACATTGACACTGAAACCGAAATGCTGATTCAGGATGCTTTGCCCAAGCTCTTGAAAGGGCGCACCAGCCTGGTGGTGGCCCATCGCCTCTCTACCATCCAGGACGCAGACAAGATCATTGTGCTGCACAAGGGCAAAATCCGCGAACAGGGCACCCATCAGGAGCTCCTGGCCCAGAAAGGCCTGTATCACAATCTGTTTTTACTGCAGTACAAGGAGAGTCTAACTGAGTCGGAGGGCGCCAGCTAACGTTGGGTTTCGACATAAAGCCGAATATTTTTCTAAAATCCTGCAGGAACTATCGGGAGCGTAGCGAATGATTAAACCGGAAGTTCAAAAAACCAATGCTTTAAGGAGGAGCTACAGGCAATGAGTACAAAGAATCAGACAGCCCAGGCGGACTTAGGCTGGGTGGAAAGACAGTTTAAGCTCAGGGAGAACGGGACTAATGTGCGCACGGAGGTTATGGCCGGAATTACAACTTTCATGACCATGGCCTATATCCTCTTTGTCAACCCGAGCATCCTGTCGGAAACTGGAATGCCCTTCAATGCTGTTTTGTTTGCTACTGCCTTTTCTGCGATCTTAGCTACGCTGTTAATGGCCTTTCTTGCTAACTATCCTTTTGCATTAGCACCAGGCATGGGCTTAAACGCCTACTTTACGTATTCTGTTGTCTTCGGCATGGGCTATACTTGGCAGACAGCCCTCGGAGCTGTGTTTATTTCCGGTATTCTCTTTGTTCTTCTGTCCTTGTCGGGTGTTAGGGAGAAAATAATCGATGCGGTTCCTGCAACGTTGAAATCTGCTATCGGTGCAGGCATTGGACTCTTTATCGCTCTGATCGGTCTGCAGAATGCCGGCATTGTGGTGTCAGATCCGGCAACAATTATCGCCATTGGCAACCTTACAGAACCTTCGGCGGCGTTGGCAGCAATCGGCGTCTTGATTACCGGGATTCTTTTGGCCCGCAGAGTTAACGGAGCAATTCTCTGGGGTATCCTGGCCACAACGGTGCTTGGCATTCCCATGCGCGTGACGCCCCTTCCAGACGGTTTCATCCAGCTCCCGTCTTTTTCGACCTGGGCTCCCGTCTTTGGCAAACTTGACATTGCCGGTGCCTTCAACATCGGCCTTGTGGAAGTTGTCTTTGCCTTCCTCTTTGTCGATCTTTTTGATACCATCGGCACACTGATCGGCGTTTCCGAACGCGCGGGCTTCCTGGACAAAGAGGGCAAGCTGCCCCGGGCCAACAAGGCGCTCATGGCTGACTCCATCGGCACCGTGGCCGGTGCAGTCTTTGGCACCTCCACAGTTACAACCTTTGTAGAGTCTGCGTCCGGCGTGGCAGTAGGCGGCAGAACCGGCCTGGCCAACCTGGTCACCTCGGCCTGTTTCCTGCTTTCCCTGTTCTTCCTGCCCATTATCGGGATTGTGCCTGCAGCTGCTACCGCACCTGCCTTGATCATCGTCGGCGCTTTGATGATGAAACCCGTAATCAACATTCCCTGGGACAACATGGAGGAAGCACTGCCTGCCTTCATCGCCATGATCGCCATGCCGTTCACCTACAGTATTGCTACCGGCATCGCCCTTGGCTTTATCACCTATCCTGTGGTGAAGCTGGCAACCGGAAAAGCCAAAGAAGTGCATCCCATTACCTACATTTTAGCTGTGTTGTTTGTATTGCGCTTCATTTACCTTGGCTAGTCATTAACTGTAAAGCAAAAGATGGGTCGGCTTAAAGCTGACCCATCTTTTTTCTACACAGTGCTGGATACCGGGGCGAGGGTGATGTCCAGAACATTGCCCCATTTGTCCAGAGTGGTTTTCATTTGCTGCTTAAAGTCGCCGAGGCTCATAATCTGTGAAATGGAAGCCATGTTTGTAAACATGTCATAGATACCTAAAGCGTCGTTGTAGGCGTCCCTGAGCTTATGCAGATCCTCCATCAGCCTTGCGTTTTCCTTTTTCAACTCTGCGATTTCTGCTTCCAGCTCCTTGATTTTGGCTTCCTGTGCTTCTTCGCTGCTGATGCTTTCTGCCAGGCTGCCCAGGGCTCTTAACAGTGCCATGGGGTCAGGCTGGTTTACACGTTCTTCTAAAGCGCGAATTTTGCTGTTTAATTCTTGTATATATTCCGGCAAACCTTGAAATGCTTCTAACAGTGCAGGGTCCACCGTAAAGCCTGATTTTGACTTTTTCGGAGCTGCCGCAGGCTCTTCCCGTTCTTTGCGCAGCACGTTGTAATAAAGCATGCCGATGGCTGCCTCGGAACGGTGGGGAAGGAGCTTGGCAGCGCGCCGGAAAGCTTCGGTCATGGGCAGGCCGTCCTCCTTGGCTTTGATTGCCTGTTCCCAGACCAGATCCTTTTCTTTATCCGTCCAGTTGCGGACCGGCGCAGACTTTTTGGCTGTGGTGCCTTGAGTTTCGTCACCCATCATAATAGATACTCCTCCTTTAGGTCTCTATCTATTTTATAGTATGACCAGGGAGGGAGCGTTTATTCGCAGGATCAAGGTGCAAAGAAGGAAGAAAAGCGTGTTTATAAGGAGGAACATTTGTAAACTCGCAGAATGAAAAGGTAAGGGAAATATGGTGCCTTGGGACAGGCGCCGTATTTCCCACCAGCAACAGGAGGCAGGCGTAGAAGACTTTGGTGTATCCGCCTGCTTCTTGTTATTTGCTCTTTAGTTTTGCTTTTCAGGCATTGTAAAGTCTGTTGGATTAACTGTAATTGTCCTGGCCTTGTCGTAATGGACATAGCCGGGGGCGGCACCTTTCGGCTTGCGCACATGCTTGCGCAAGGTGTAATCGACATCCACCTTCGGAGAACGCCTGCTCTGGGAAAAGTAGGCCGCCAGCTGGGCGGCTGCCAGGAGCGTCTCCTGGGGTATCTCTCCTTCAGCCAGCACTGCCACATGGCTGCCGGCCGCATTTCTGGCATGGAGCCACAGGTGGTTGGGCCCGGCTAGGCGGAAAGTCAAATAGTCGTTCTGCCGGTTGCTGCGGCCCACCAAAATGGTGATTCCGTCCTTGGAAAGATAACGGTCCGGCCCTGAGGATTGAACTTTGCGTGTTGAAGGTTTGGGTTTTCTTTTCAGATAGCCTGCCTGGTAAAGCTCCGTTTCGATCTCTTTGAGAATTTCGGGATGGTCTGCCAGTTCAATCTGGAGCAGCACATCTTCTAAATAGCTCCGTTCCTGGCGGGTTTTTTCCAGTTGGAGAGTGATCTGTTCCTGGCTGGCCTTGGCCTTGGCGTAGCGCTTGAAGATCCTTTGCACATTGGCACTGGGCGAAAGGCGCTCATCGAGGGGAACGGTTACCAGGGGAGCACCCTCCTGGGTATAGTCAGGCACATCCACGCTGGCTGCCCCTTTGGGAATCAGGTGGAAACTGGCGGTCAGAAGCTCTCCTAAGTGCCGGAAGTGATCTGCCTGTTCCGCCTCCTGGAGCTCCGTCTGCTGGATTGCTTCCTTTCTTGCCACCCGTTTGTGGTCCCTGGCAATTCTCTTGCGCAGGCGGTTTTTCATCTCTTCCAGCTCTTTGCCGGCCTGCCTTTCGCCAAGGACTGTACGGATCAGTTCGTTGGCAGTTGCAAAGCGCTCGCCGGGAAGGCCTGTCAAGGAGTAGGCGGCAAAGTCCTCGGGTTCGGTTTTGTATAAAGTCGGCGTGCCGCCGCTTTCCAGCTCATGCAACAGATCCGCAAAGGCCTCATAGACCAGGGGCCAGCTGGCTGCATCGATGGCGCCCCGCTCTATCCTTGGGTCAAAGCCCCCCCGGCGCAAAACCTCCTGGGCAGCCGTTTTGCTGAAGCCCTGAAACTTGCCGGTGATCCATTTCCAGAGAGGGACAGGGGCAGGGAGCAGGCGGATTTCGTCCAGGAAAAGCTCCCGGGAGAGGCTTCCGGGCTCAACCTTGCCCTGATCCGGCGGGGGGATATAAGGTTTGCCCGGCATTACGCCCTGGTCTGGGAAGCGTTTTAGGGCGTCTAAAATTATCCCGTCCTCTGTAACCAGGTACAGATTACTGTGCCTGCCCATCACTTCGAAAACCAGGGTCAGCTCAATTGATTTCCCGGACGGATCAACTGCTTCAAAGCGGAGGCGGCAAATGCGGTCCAGGCCCTGCTGCTCTATGGTCAGCAGGCGGCTTGGCTCCAGGTACTTGCGGAGCAGCATGCAAAAGGCCGGGGGATTCAACGGATTTTCCGGCTGCTCAGCCACCGTATGGATGCGGGGGTGAACCGGATCCGCCGAGAGCAGCAGAATTTCCGTTTTGCCCGGCAGGCGCAGCTGCAACGTTACAGCGGCTTCATCCGGCTGATAAATCTTTAAAACCCGACCGTTTTTCAGCAAAGGGTCGAGTTCGCGAACTAAGACACTTAATGTAAGGCCGTCTAAGGGCATACTACCACCTCGTTTTTTCCATTATAGCATCTGGGTTTCTACATCTCAACTAAGCAGGTTTTTGCCGTTCGGTAGAGAAATATACACGGAATGACAGGAGTTGTTGAGCATGAAAAAACATAGAGCAATTGCGCTGATTGCGCTCATTTTTATTGCTGCCGGCACTTTAGTCTACGCCAGAACCGGAGCAGAGTATCTGGACAACGGGTTTATGGCCCTCTATTACCACGCGGTGAGGCTGGAAGAGACATTCCCTCGGGTCAATCCCATGGCCCTGGCCATTGGCGAGTTTGAAAAGGCCCTCCGCGACGATGAAACATCGGGGGAGGCCATGCTGATGATCGGCATGATCTACCAGTACCTGGATCGGCCGGGCACCGCCCTGGGGTATTTCATGGACTTCGCCAGGCTCCATCCGGAAGAAACGTGGATTCACTCCTTTATCGGCGATCTTTATGCGGAGATGGGCCGCCTGGATGAGGCGGAGCAAAGCTATCGGCTGGCCGCGGAAAGCGCGCCGGAGGAGGATCCCTTCCGCCAGGCCTACGTGGGGCTCGGCAACACTGCCCTGGAGCGCGGCGACTACGCCCAGGCCAGAGAGGCTTTTGCAAAGGCCCTGGAGGATGCCGGCGACTACTTTGACGCCCGCCTTGGCCTTGGCAAAGCCCTGTATTACCTGGAGGACTACGAGGAGGCCATTGCCGCCCTGGAAGTTGCCCAGCTGCAGGCGCCCAGGTCCATTCCCATGTTTTACTACTTAGGCCTCAGCTATGAGGCTGCCGGTCTTAAGGACCAGGCTGAACATGCTTTTTCCAGGATGAAAGAGCTGCAGGAAAGCGAGTAACGATACGCTCCCCGCAAGTCGGGGAGCGTACTATTTTTTTCTTTCCCAGAATAAGATGCATCAGGAACTTTGACTATTATGGGAAAGAAGTGAGCGCCTTGGCGAAGAGCTGGCATCTTGCCTCTGCAGCGAAAGTATTAAAGGAACTGGGCGCAAACCCCCAGGCAGGCCTGTCCTCAGGCGAAGCCCGGGAGCGGCTGAACCGCCTGGGACCTAATCTATTGGTTACTAAACCGCCAGTTGCGCCCTGGCGGATTTTTATCCGTCAGTTTGAAGACTTTATGGTCCTTGTTCTGTTAGGAACTGTAGTTGTTTCAGCAGCCCTGGGCGAGCTGCTTGATGCGGCGGCCATTTTTGCCATCGTGTTCCTCAACTCCATCCTCGGCTTCTACCAGGAGTACAAAGCGGAAAAATCCTTAGACATGCTGGGTAAACTGGCGGCTCCCCACTGCAAGGTGCTGCGGGACTGTCATAAGTCAGTTATTGATGCTGCCGAGCTGGTGCCGGGGGACATTATCTTTCTGGAACCCGGCGACCGGGTTCCCGCCGACGGGCTGATTCTGGAAAGCCAGCTCCTCAGCGTAGATGAATCCAACCTCACCGGTGAATCTGTGCCGGTGACGAAAAATGAAAGCTTCAGGGGCAGGGCGGACACGCCTATCGGAGATCTGAAAAACATAGTGTTCAAGAGCACTCTGGTGACTAGGGGCTACGCCAAGGCTGTGGTGGTAACCACCGGCATGGATACTGAGATCGGAGAGATCGCGCACCTGCTCCAGGATGAGGGGGACGTGGCCACGCCGCTGCAAAAGCGCCTCGGTCAGCTAGGCAAGGTTTTGGTTTTGGCCTGCCTGGCCATTGTGGCTGTTGTCTTTCTCGCCGGAATCAGGCAGGGGCAGCCCATTTACAAAATGTTCATGGTGGGCGTGACTTTGGCTGTGGCGGCCATTCCCGAAGGCCTGCCTGCTGTGGTCACCATTGCCCTGTCGGTAGGGGTGCAGCGCATGAGCAGGCAAAACGCCATAATCAGACAGCTGCCGGCGGTGGAAACGTTAGGCTGCGCCACTGTCATCTGTTCGGATAAAACAGGCACGTTAACCCTGAACCAGATGGAGGTGCAGGCCATCTGGTCCCCCGGGACAGGGCTGCTTACTGATTTGTCTGATCTGAGGCTGCGGATGGGCAAGGGGGATGCTCTTCACTACGCCTGCCTGACAGGGGCCCTCTGCACCCGGGCAGAAGCCTACGGCCGGGGCGAGTTCTTTGGCGATCCTACTGAAGTAGCCCTTCTGCGCATGGCAGAGCGGAGCGGTCTGCCGCCCCAGGCCGCGCTGCGCAGAAAATTCAGTGAGGCGGCCAGCCAGCCCTTCGATTCGGACCGCAAGCGTATGAGCGTTGTGGTCAAAGGCGCGGGGGAGTACCTGTCCCTGGTGAAAGGGGCCCCCGATGTGATTATGCAAAGATGCAGCCATGTGATGGCAGGCGGCGAGGTGGTCCGTTTCACCCAGGAACACAGGGAAAGGGCCCTGGAGGCGCTGGAGGCCATGGCTAATGATGCGTTGAGGGTTTTGGCCACTGCTCATAGGCCCCTGGGCAGGCAAGTGCCCCCCGAGGGCGCCTGGGAACAGGGGCTGATCTTGACCGGCCTCATCGGCATGCTTGATCCGCCGCGGCCGGAGGTGCCCGGAGCAATCTTGGCGGCGCGCCAGGGCGGGATCCGCACCATCATGGTCACCGGCGACCACAGGCGGACGGCGGCAGCGATTGCGGAGCGCATCGGGCTTTTCACCCCTGAGGCCTCCGAAGTTGTCACCGGTGCCCAGTGGGAGGCGCTGACGCCCCTGGAACAGCGGGAGCGGATTAAGTCGGTGGCGGTCTTTGCCCGGGTGGCGCCAAGCCATAAGCTGTCCATTGTCCGGGCGCTGCAGGCGAATGGGGAAATCGTAGCCATGACCGGTGACGGGGTGAATGACGCCCCTGCGGTGAAGGAAGCCCATATTGGGGTGAGCATGGGCATCCAGGGCACCGACGTAACCAGGGAAGCCTCGGATATGGTGCTCCTTGATGACAATTTCGGCACAATTATCCGGGCGGTCCGGGAGGGGCGGGGCATCTACGACAACATCCGCAAGTTTATCCGCTACCTTTTGGGCTGCAATGTAGGGGAGGTGCTGACGATGCTGGTGGCTACGCTGGCCGGTCTGCCTCTGCCGTTAGTGCCTATGCAGATTCTCTGGATGAACCTGGTGACCGACGGACTGCCCGCCATCGCCCTGGGTCTGGATCCGACGGATCGGGACCTAATGCTGCAAAAACCCCGCAATCCCAGGGAGGGCGTTTTCGCCAGGGGCCTCCTGAAGCGCATTCTGTTCTCGGGTACGGTGATCAGCCTCGCGGCTCTGCTGGTCTTTGTTTTCAGCCTCTGGTACTATTCCGGCGACGTGCTGCGCAGCCGGACCATGGCCTTTTCCACCCTGGTCTTCGCCCAGCTTGTCTTTTCCTTCCAATGCCGCCACGAACACCGCTCCGTTTTTGCCATGGGGGTGTGGGGCAATCTCTGGCTTATCTTTGCTGTGCTCCTTTCCGCCGGAGCCCAGGTGTTCATTGTGTATAATTCCTTTATGGCCAATATCTTCCAGACTGTGCCTTTAACCGTCGATGACTGGCTCTTGGTGGGCCTCTTTGCCGTTCTGCCCCTCTTTGTTGAAACAGCCCTCCGCCTTGTCAAACAAGCGGCCCGGAGGCACTTTTCCCTGCTAAAAGTATGAATTGGCGACTATTTCAATTGTCTCTCAGCAGGATTATTCTGCCAAATCCAGAAGATACTAGAGATGGTGCAATTGGAGGCGAGTGATTTGATCAAGAGCATGACGGGCTTTGGACAAGGGGAGGCGGCGGATGCCGGATATGCTGTCCAGGTTGAAATAAAATCAGTTAACCACCGCTATTTGGACTTGTTCTTCAGAATCCCGAAGCAATACAGCCAGCTGGAAGAGACCCTCAGAACAGTTATCACAGGCAGGCTTGCCAGGGGCAGGGTAGAAGTGACGCTGTCAGTGGAGGAATTTGGCGATCAAGAGCGAATTGTACAGATTAATAATGCACTGTTAAAGGGATACCTGCAGGCTCTGCGGACGATCCAGTCTGAACTGGGCAGCGAAGACAAAATCCAGCTGTCCGATATCCTGGTCCTGCCTGGGCTTTTAGAGGTGGACGAGCCGCCTTTGGACTGGGATAATCTGCAGCAGCTGGTTGCCCAGGCTGCCAATGCAGCCCTGGACGGCCTGGAAGCGATGCGGGAGGCCGAGGGGCGCAGATTATGTGCCGACTTGGAGGAAAAGCTCCTGCAGGTAGAGAAACTAAGGGCAGATGTGGCCGGCATTGCACCCCAGGTTGTCGTCGATTATCGGAAGCGCCTGAGGGAACGCCTGGGAGAGTTGTTGGACGGAACAACGCTGACAGAAGAGCGCTTCTTAGGCGAGGTGGCCATCTTTGCCGACCGCTGCAGCATTGACGAAGAGCTGGTGCGTCTGGCCAGCCATATCCAGGAGTTCAAAGAAACACTAAAGTCCCATGCCTCGGTAGGGCGCAAGCTTGACTTTTTGATCCAGGAAATGAATCGGGAAGTGAATACGATAGGCTCGAAGGCCAACAATGTGCATATAGCAGCTTCGGTAGTAAGCATGAAGAGTGAACTGGAGAAAATCCGGGAACAAGTGCAGAATATCGAGTAGCTATAATTGTCCTAAATGTTGGTACAAAGGGGGTGAACAAGTATGGCACTGCCGCATTTGACACAGGACGAGAAGTTGGATGCGCTTAGAAAGGCCCAGGAAATGCGCAGCAGAAGGGCTGAGGTCAGGGCTAAGCTGAAGAAGGGCTCCATGACCCTTCAGGAAGTGTTGGATTCAGTTGACGACGAAGTGATTGCTAGAATGCGCGTCACCTATCTGCTCCAGTCCCTGCCCCAGGTGGGCAAGGTAACATCTGAGAAGATTATGCGTGAGATAGGTATCAACGAGAATCGCCGCGTACAAGGTTTGGGTAAAAGGCAGAGGGAGAAGCTGCTGGAGCGGCTCGGATAATCTGTAAGGAGCTGTGAACATGGGGATACGGTTGATCAACATCGGATTCGGAAATATAGTGGCAGCTAACAGAATTGTGGCTATCGTCAGCCCCGAATCGGCTCCCATTAAACGAATGGTGCAGGAGGCCAGGGAAAGGGGCATGCTTATTGATGCCACCTACGGCCGGCGCACCAGAGCGGTGATTATCGCTGATAGTGATCACATCATTTTGTCAGCAGTGCAACCTGAAACCGTGGCACATCGCTTAAGCAATAAAGAACAACTGGAACCTAATGAGAAATAGGGGGTTACTGCTGAGTTGAAGGGTACACTACAGGATGTCAGGGACGGTGGGTTAAAAATGAAGGGTTTTCTCATAGTGTTGTCCGGCCCAAGCGGGGCTGGGAAAAACTCTGTGATGAACGCCGTTTTTCCTACTGTCCCTAACTTGAAATACTCCATTAGCGTTACTACCCGGCCGCCCCGGGCCGGAGAGGTGGACGGGGTCAACTATTTCTTCCGGACAGAGGAAGAATTTGACCAAATGCTCAAAGATGACCTATTATTAGAATCGGCTACCTTTGTGGGCTACCGTTACGGTACGCCGAAGAGTTTTGTGTATGACCAGATTGAGGCGGGCAATGCAGTTATTATGGATATTGACATTCAGGGCGCAGCCCAAATCAGGGAGAAAATGCCCGAGGCAGTCTACGTGTTTTTGCTGCCCCCCACGCCTGAGGAGCTGAGCAGGCGCTTGAAGCGCAGGGGTTCTGAATCGGAAGAAGCAATCAAGCGGAGACTCGCCAAATCTTACGAAGAAATCAAGCATATAGTAAACTATGATTATTATATAATCAACGATGACCTGGGCCGGGCCGCAGAGCAGCTGCGGCAGATCATTTTAAGCGAATGGTCCAGGGTCAGCAGGCTTGACCTAGAAAAACTGCGAGTGATTTGGGAAGGAGGTTCGTCAGTTGAGTTCACCGAAACCAGCTAGCAAGTTAGATCGCTATACGGCCATTGTCGCCGTTTCACAACGGGCCAGGCAGATCATTGACGGTGCTGAGCCTGTAATAGAGTGCAAGTCAAAAAAGCCTGTGAGTATCGCCATTGAAGAGTTAAAGGCAGGCAAGATTGAATGGAAGTTCAATAAAGGCGAGTCGAAGTAAGCAAAGCCTGTGGTCCAAAACCACAGGTTTTTTTGGCGGTGAGAAGATGGAACAGTATGCCGGAGTGATTGTAGATGTGCGGGCTGAGGCAGTTAACCGGATTTTCCAGTACAGAATCCCGGGAAGCTTAAGGGACAAACTGGAGATCGGCCACCGGGTGCTGGTGCCCTTTGGGCGCCGCAAACTGGAAGGCTATGTGGTGCAGCTCTCCAGCGAGCTGGAGGTGGAGCAAGATAAATTAAAGGAGTTATTGGATCTCCTTGATCCCGATCCCATTATTCTCCCATCACTGGTGGAGCTCGCCCGCTGGATGGGAGAGACCTATGTGGGCCTTTTCTCCGAAGCTCTGCAGTACATGCTGCCGCCGGCCTTCAGATACGGGAAGGAAAGGGTGGGGGCCAAGACCGCCCAAACCGTAACCTTGCTCGTGCAAAACCCTAAGTTGAGGAAAAATGCTGCAGCCCAAAAAAGGGTTGTAGAGATTCTGCAGAAAAAGCAAACGCTCTTGGCCGCGGACTTGATTGCACAGGCTGACACCAGCCGCAGCACGCTGCGGGCGTTGGAAGAACAGGGTATTATTGCCCTGGGCACCGCTGTCATTGAACGAAAAGTGGAGTGGGATCAGGTGCCTGACCAAAAGGTGACGCTGACGGCTGAGCAGAAGTCTGCTGTAGAAACGATACAGAGGGAACTGGAGGGCGAAGGGCGCCCGGTCCTGCTCCATGGCGTCACCGGCAGCGGAAAAACAGAAGTTTATCTCAACGTGATTGCCGATGTGATTAAGCAGGGCAAACAGGCTATTGTACTGGTTCCGGAAATTGCCCTGACTCCCCAGACCGTCAGCCGCTTTGCAGCCCGTTTCGGGGACAGGATCTCAGTTCTGCACAGCGGTCTTTCCCTGGGGGAACGCTTTGACCAGTGGTGGAAAACCTATCGCGGCGAAGTGGATGTGGTAATCGGGGCCCGTTCTGCGGTTTTCGCCCCAACCAGATGCCTGGGCCTGATTGTCCTGGATGAGGAACATGAAACCACCTATAAGCAGGAGGAAGGCTCCATTCGCTACCACGCCAGGGATGTGGCGATTAAGCGCTGCGAGCTCGAGGGCGCCCAGGCTGTACTGGGCAGTGCCACGCCGGCCCTGGAAAGCTATCACAAAGCCCTCCAGGGTGACTACCTCCTCGCGGAGCTCACCCACAGGGTGGAAGAGCGCCCTTTGCCGCAGGTTCAGGTGGTGGATATGCGGGCTGAGTTTGAGCGGGGCAACCGCTCCATTTTCAGCACCGAACTGAAAAGGGCCCTGGAAAAGCTCACGGTCACCGGCAACCAGGCCATCATTCTTTTGAACAGGCGCGGCTTTTCCCGCTTTGTGCTCTGCCGGGAGTGCGGGGAAGTGATAGGCTGCCCAAACTGCCAGGTGTCCCTGACCTATCACCGGGAAGATGACAGGCTGCACTGCCATTACTGCCTGCACAGGGAAGTTCTGCCCAAGTCCTGCCCGAAATGTGCTTCCCGCTTTCTCCGGCAGTTTGGAGTAGGGACAGAACAGGTGCAGGAGGCTTTGACCAGGGAGTTCCCTGAGCTGAAATCCCTGCGCCTGGATGCAGACACTACTCGGCGCAAGGGCGCCCATGCCTCTATTCTGCGCAGGTTTGCCCAGGGGCAGGCCCAGATTTTGGTGGGCACCCAGATGGTGGCCAAGGGCTTTGATTTTCCCAATGTAACTTTGGTAGGGGTGCTCAGTGCGGATCTCTCCCTGAACTTTCCTGACATCCGCTCCCCTGAGCGCACTTTTCAGCTCCTGACCCAGGTTGCGGGCAGAAGCGGACGGGGGGAGAAGAAGGGCGAAGTGATTATCCAGTCCTATGATCCTTCTCACTTCGCGGTTCGGGCAGCTCAGAACCATGACTACCTGGAGTTTTACCGCAGGGAAATAGGTTTTCGCCGGCAGCTCGGCTATCCGCCTTTTCGGCAGCTCACCCGCATTCTCTGCAGCGGGCCGCAGCAGGCGGCGGAAGAAGCTGCCCGTCAGATCCATGCCTGTCTCCTCAGTCAGGGCTTTCCGGGCCAGGATGTATTCGGACCTGCCCCTGCCCCCATCGGCAGAATCCAGGGACGTTACCGCTGGCAGATCTTGCTGAAAAGCGACGGTCCGCCCTCGGCCAGGCTGAGGCAGCTGCCGCCCACTGATGATCAAGTGCTTGTTACAATCGACATTGATCCGATCTATATGCTCTAATATGGTATAATAAAGGTGAGTAGAATTGAGGTGGTACTGTGGCTAAACTGCCAATTGTCACTGTGGGTGATCCTGTTTTGGAGCAAACTGCTGAGGAAGTGCCCAGAATAACCAAGAAAGTTGCGAAACTGATAGATGATATGCTGGAAACGATGTATGAGGCCAACGGCATCGGGCTGGCCGCCCCCCAGGTCGGGGTGAGCAAGCGGATCATTGTCTTGGATGTGGGCGAAGGGCCGGTTGTCTTGGTGAATCCCAAAATCGCGGCTTCCAGCGGTGAAGAGATAGATGTTGAAGGCTGCCTGAGCATCCCTGAGCGCTGGGTGTATGTAAAGCGCGCCACCGAGCTTGAGGTTACCGGCAGGGATGAAAAGGGAAAACCAGTGCGCATCCAGGCCGACGGTCTTTTTGCCCGGGCGCTGCAGCATGAAATCGACCACCTGGACGGTGTACTGATGCTGGATCGCATGATCGCGGAAGCGGAGATCATCGAAGAGCCGGAAGTTGAAGTGGCTGAGCTGGGAAAGGGTGAGTGAATGCGCATCATCTTTATGGGAACCCCGGATTTTGCCGTACCCAGCCTGGAAGTGCTGGTGGAGGAGCATGATGTTGTGGCGGTGGTCACTCAGCCCGACCGCAGAAGCGGCCGGGGCCAGCGGCTGCGCCCCTCTCCTGTCAAAGAAGCTGCTTTGAAGCACGGCCTCACCGTCCTGCAGCCGGAGAAAGTAGGTGTTCCGGAGGTCATGGATGAGCTGGAAGCCTACGGCGCGGACCTCTTTGTTGTAGTTGCCTTTGGCCAGAAACTGCCGGACCGTCTGCTGGAAATGCCCAAGTACGGCTGCGTCAATGTGCACAGCTCCCTTTTGCCCAAGTACAGGGGGGCTGCTCCCATCAACGCCGCGATTGTGCAAGGGGACTCTGTCACAGGTGTCACCACGATGTACATGGATTCAGGCTGGGATACCGGAGATATCATCCTCCAGGCTGAAGAGCCCATCCTGCCCCGGGATACAGCAGGGGCTCTCCACGACCGTCTGATGGTCAAAGGAGCTGAGCTCTTGCGGGAAACGGTGCGGCAGATTGCAGCGGGGAACGCCCCCCGGAAACCGCAGGATCACGGGGCGGCAAGTTATGCTTTTAAACTTTCGAAAGATGATTCATACGTAGATTTCAAGGAACCCGCCGACCGGCTGGATCGCCTGATTAGGGGCATGAATCCCTGGCCGTTGGCTTACACTTACGTAGGGGAGGAAACGGTGAAGATCCATGAAGCGCTGCCTAGCGATGCGTCAGGGGCCCCAGGGGAGATTCTGGCCCTGGAGGGCCAGGGGCTGCTTGTGGGCTGCGGCCTCGGGTCGCTGCTCTTGCTGAAAGTGCAAAGACCCAATGCCAAGGCTGTTTCAGGCGTGGACTTTGCCAACGGACTGCGTCTGCGCGTGGGAGATTATTTATAACCAAAAGGAGGAGATTGGATGTTTTATGATCCTACGTTTATTTTGGTTCTTCCTGCACTGTTTTTTGCCATGTATGCCCAATTCAAGGTGAACACCACTTTTAGCCGCTACTTAAGGGAACGGTCCTATGCCGGTTTTACCGGCGGCCAGATTGCCCGTCAGATTCTGGACGACAATGGACTGCACAATGTTAATGTGGAGCGGATTTCAGGCAGGCTGACGGACCACTATGATCCCCGCACCAACACCGTACGCCTTTCGGCAGATGTCTACAGCGGCACCAGCGTTGCCGCCCTGGGCGTTGCCGCTCACGAGGTGGGCCATGCTGTGCAGCATGCCCAAAAATATGCGCCATTGGCCCTGAGGACCGGCCTCTTTCCAGTTGCCAGCCTCGGCTCCCAAATGGCCATGCCCCTTTTCTTAATGGGCTTTTTGTTCAGCTTTGATGTACTGATGCTGGTGGGCATCTGGTTCTTCATTGCCGCCCTCGGCTTTCAGCTGGTGACTTTGCCTGTGGAATTCAACGCATCCAGGCGGGCCTTAGGATTCCTCCACAGCGGAGGCTACTTAAGCAGGGCTGAAGTACCCAAGGCCAAGGCGGTGCTGAACGCCGCTGCCCTGACCTATGTGGCTGCTGTAGCTGTCTCTGCCACGCAGCTGCTCCGCCTTTTGATCTTGAGAGGGCAGAGGAGACGCTAATGGCTAAGGTAACAAATCCGCGGCAGCTTGCCGTGCTCACCCTCAATAAATTGGAGAAAACGGAGGACTTCTTGCGCGAAGTCCTCGATTCTCATTTGAGGCAGAACTCCTTGAGCAGCCTTGACCAGGGGCTTTACACAGAGCTTGTCTACGGAACGGTGCGCATGCGCCGCAGCCTGGATTATGTCCTGTCTCTGTGCAGCTCCCGGCCTTTAGCCAAAATCAAGCCTGAGATCCTAAATGTGCTGCGCAGTGCGGTCTACCAGATCCTCTACCTGGACCGGGTGCCTGCCCGGGCGGCGGTCCACGAGGCGGTCAATCTGGCTCGCCTCTTCGGCCATGAAGGCCTGGCCAAGTTCACCAACGGAATATTACGGCAGGTTGTCCGCAGACGCGGCTCAATTCCCTATCCAGATCAAGGAAGGGATCTGGTCAGGCATCTCGGCGTAAAATACTCTTTTCCAGACTGGATCGTTGAACACTGGCTGGACTGGCTGGGCAAAGACGAGACCGTCGCACTCTGCCAGGCGCTGAACGAGCCGCCCCGGCTGCAGATTCGTGTAAACACGCTGAAGCACTCCCCTGAGGAGGTGCAGACCTATCTGGAAGGGCGGGGCCTGAGCGTTAAGCCCGGACAGTATGCTCCTGATATTCTGGAAGTAAGCCCCGCCCACCTGGCTGTGCGTGATCAGGGGCTGGAAGCTGGGATGTACTATGTGCAGGACGAAAGCAGCGCTTTGGCCGCCCACGCCCTGCAGGCAGAGCCTGGGCAGACAGTCTACGATCTTTGCAGCGCCCCTGGCGGCAAAGCCACCCATCTGGCTCAGCTGATGGGCAATGAAGGGAAGATACTGGCCTTTGACATCAGCCCGAACCGCCTCAGGCTGGTGGAGGAGAACGCCAGGCGCCTCGGGGCTGCCATCATAGAAACCAGGGTCGGCAACGCGGCGGAGAACCTGCAGCTGCCGCCGGCTCCCAGGGTGCTGGTGGATGCCCCCTGCTCAGGACTTGGCACCATGGGCCACCGCCCGGATATTCGCTGGCGCAAGGAGCTGGGGGATATCGAGGAGCTTGCCGCACTGCAAAGGCAAATCTTGGCTGCGGCTGCACGTTACGTGGTCCCTGGAGGGCTTTTGCTCTATTCCACCTGCACCCTGACCAGCAACGAGAACCAGGCTGTGGCTGACTGGTTTTTAGCCAGCCATGGGGACTTCCAGGGTTATTCCTTTCCGGACTGGTTTCCCGCCTCTGCCGGACCGGCCTGGATGAAGACGATCCTTCCCCACCGTCATGGGCTGGACGGTTTCTTTTTGGCCATTTTTAGAAAAATTTGAGTTTAACATTAAGTTGACAAAAATATCCTAAAGGGCAGGAGTTCCCCAAAATTTGTCAAATAGATGATAAAACAGGGCGGGAGGGAGTCCCCGATGCGAGTGCTTGTTGTCGATAACAATGTGGAACTCTGCAAGGTGCTAGAGGACTATTTTGACACACAGCTTGATCTCGACGTGGTTGGAATGGCTCATGACGGGGAAGAGGCCATGAGCCTGATCCAAAGCCTGGAACCAGATGTGGTACTGCTGGACATTACCATGCCCTACTTGGATGGACTCGGAGTTATGGAAAGGCTGCAGACTTTGGGCTTGAAAAAGAGACCTAAAGTGGTTGTAATTACCGCCTTCGGCACCGACAATCTCTTGGCCAGGCTGATGAGCCTCGGCGCAGATTATTTTATGATTAAGCCTTTTCAGCTTGAGATTTTAGCTCAAAGGCTGCGGGAGTTTGCCGCAACTTCCAAAGAGGTGGTGGCTTTGGAGGGGGCAGCGGCGCTGGATACCAGAACCAGTGCGGACCAGACCGTGTTAAGGCTGCTCCACGACATGGGCGTGCCCCCCCATTACAAGGGTTTCTCTTACCTAAAGGATGCTGTGCTGATGTACACCGATGAAGGCTACTTTGCCGGGGGGCTGACCAAGGAGATTTATCCCGCCCTGGCAAAGAAGTACCGCACCACAGCCAGCGGGGTTGAGGCAGCCATTCGCAACGCGATTGTGGCCGCCTGGGAGCATGGCAACACTGGTTTCATCCGCAGGCTGTGCGAACCCTACTGTGAAGAGAGAATGCCCACCAACTCTTTACTGATTGCTAAAATCGCAGAGGAATGCCTGGGTTCCTAGGTGAAGTTGACATTTTTCTCTGGACAGAAGCCCCCCTTGGGGTATATACTATTTATGCGGGGCGTGGCTCAGTTTGGTAGAGCATCGCGTTCGGGACGCGGAGGTCGCACGTTCAAATCGTGTCGCCCCGACCAGACTATTCTTGAACCAGGTGTTGATCTGGTTCTTTTTGTCTATCTAGGATCTCTCCGATTTCAATGGACAGGTTCTCCTGGGCAAAGCTGAAGAATTTGCGCAGCGTTTTTTCCAGGCGCAGGCGGTAGGCCTCGGAATGGTGCGAGCTGCAGATATAGGAGTGGACCTGCTCGGCGGTGACACCGGCCAAGAGGTGGCGCAAAAAGCGCGAGGCATCTCCTAAATAGTATTCTTCAGAACGGATACCCTGATCTAGAAGGTATTCTACATAAGCCGTGAGAAAATGAATTTTTGCGCGTTTGCCCATCGTCTCACCCCTGAACTGGAGGTTTATCAGTGCATATATTGGGAATGTTCCCTGAAGAGATAAAAAGCTGGCTGGAGAGGCGAACTGCTCCATTCCGGGCGGGCCAGATTTTTTCCTGGCTCCACAGGCATGCAGTGGGCAGCTTTGCGGAAATGACCAACCTGCCCAAAGATACAATTGCAGAGTTGGAACGGGCCTTCGGTTCGCCTTGGCCCCTGAAACCGGTTACTGTGAGAACATCAGCAGACGGTACAGAAAAGTACCTGTTTGCCCTGGAGGATCAGGCCACGGTAGAAACGGTGCTGATTCCGGAGGAAAAGCGCCATACCCTCTGCATCTCCACCCAGGTGGGCTGTGCCATGAACTGTTCCTTTTGTGCCACAGGGCAGAGCGGCTTTGTGCGCAACCTGTCTGCGGCGGAAATAACCGCCCAGGTGCTGTGGGTGCAAAACCGCCTCAAAGCCCGGCAACAAAGTATTTCCAACCTGGTCTACATGGGCATGGGAGAGCCGTTGGCCAATTATGAGGCAGTGCTGCGCTCCGTCCGCCTCCTCAACCATGAACAGGGCGTTAACCTCGGAGCCAGGCGCATCACTATCTCCACCTGCGGCTTGGCGCCCCAGATCAGGGAGCTGGCTGAAGAGGATCTCCAGGTCAACCTGGCGGTTTCCCTCCATGCTGTGACTGATGCGGAGCGTTCGCAGGTGATGCCGGTGAACAGGAGGTTTCCCCTGGCAGAGCTCTTTGCGGCCTGCCATTATTATACAGAAAGAACAGGGCGGCGCATCTCTTATGAGTATGCCCTGATCAGCGGTTTTAATGACAGTGCGGAGCAGGCGAGAAGTCTGGGCCGGCTGCTTAAGGGCAGGCTCTGCCACGTCAATCTAATTCCCATTAATCCGGCCGCCGGCCAGAAAAGGCCTGCAGAGCGGCGTGTGATGGAATTTGCCCGTATTTTGGCTGCAGAACACATCCCCGTATCCATCCGGAAAGAGCGGGGTTCCGATATTGACGCTGCCTGCGGCCAACTGCGCCAGAGGCAGCTGCAGGAGTGACTGACTTGAAAGAAGGGTTCAAAACTAGGCTCAGGTCAATAATCGGGGGATTAAAAGGGAAACGCTTGCAGGAAGAAGAAGTTAAGCAAAGCAGGGAAGAGCAGTTTGCCCCTACCAAACGCTACCAGGTGGCCAGGGGGCCCCTGGAGGAATGGGGCAAACAAGGCTATCTTATCTGCAACTCTGAGACGATTCCGCTGCAGCCCGGCTTCTTGGTGGGGAGGGGCATGAGCTGCCATCTTAAGCTCACAGATCCCGGCTGCAGCAGAGTTCATGCCAGTTTCAGCCGGGCTGGGGAAGGCTGGCTGCTGAAGGACAATTCGAGCAGGAACGGCACTTTTCTGAATGGGCAGCCCATTCAGAGTGCTGTGCTGAAAAGCGGTGACAGGATTCAAATTGGGCAAACCGTATTAGTCTATGAGGAGAGATAGGCATGGCCCTAATCCGTTGGGTAGGACGGGCGATCTTGATGGTTTGGCTGGTGAGAATTGTGCTGCACTTTGTCAAGTCAATGCTCGAAGAGCTAAAGTAGGGGTGTTGGCCGTGGAAATTAGGACTGCAACTGATATTGGTCAAGTGCGAGAGAACAACGAAGATTCGCTGTGGGCGGCTCCCGGGATCCTCGTTGTCTGCGACGGCATGGGGGGACATGTGGCAGGGGAGGTGGCTTCCGGACTGGCAGTGGAAGTGATCCAGTCCTTTCCCTTTACCGGCAGCGATCCCGAAGGGGAAGTGCTGTCAGCCATCCATCAGGCTCAGGAGAGGATTCTGGACGCTGCCAAGAACAATGAGGAGTATCATGGCATGGGCAGCACCATAACCCTGGCTGTAGTCTCCGACCCAGATGAGGCAGGCAATGCAGTCCTGACCGTAGGCCATGTCGGCGACAGCCGCTGCTATGTTCTGTCGGGGGGACGCCTGGAGCAGCTCACCAGCGATCACTCAGTCGTTGCTGAACTCGTCCGTGCCGAGACGATTACTGCGGAAGAGGCGCGCCATCATCCTAAAAAGCACATCCTCACCCAGGTCTTAGGTGCAGCGGAGATTGATGTTGAGCTGGTGGCCAGAACTTTGGAACCCGGCGCCCTGATCATGCTCTGCACTGACGGTCTGACGGATCTGGTGGATGACTCCTTAATAGAAGAGACGCTAAACAAAGATTTCCACTCCTCCAACTTAGCCCAGGATCTCGTGGATTTAGCCAACCAGTCCGGCGGAGTTGACAATGTTACGGTAATTGTGGCCAAGATTTAGGAGGAGGAAGTGCCGTGATCAGAGCCCCCTATCGTACTTGGTTAGAGTATACCGGCTGGCTCATCTGTCTGGTTCTGTGGCTGTTCTGGCTGCAGGGGCAGATCTGCTGGTGGCAGCCCCTGGTACTTTGGGTAATGATCATGGCTTTGTTTTTGCTCACAAGAGTGCTGGGCTATGATGCCGGGGCACTGCCCTTAGCAGCAGTCCTGGTTTTTGCCGGCTGGATTTTTCTGACCCGCTTAAGTCCGGTTTGGGCGGAGTCCCATACCTGGGGGATTCTCATTGGGGGACTGGCCTATCTCTTGGGCCTTTGGGCAGGTTCCCGCAGGTTCTGCCGGCCGCTGCTCTGGGCGGCGCTGGCTGTAGGTCTACTCCTGATAACTGCCCTGGCCGGTGAAAGCGCCGGCGGGGCAAAGGCGTGGCTTAATCTTGGGGGCTTTCGCTTCCAGCCTGTAGAGGCAGCCCGGATTTTCCTTGTCTTTTACCTTGCCCATTATTTTGCCGACGGGCGTTCTAAGTGGGAGCTTGCAGCGGTCTTAGGCAGTTTTTTTCTGATCCTGGCCTGGCAGCGTGATCTCGGTCCGGCCCTGTTGGTCTTTCTTGTTTTTTGCTGGCTGTCCCTGCACTGTCAGTTCAGCTGGTTCAAGCTTTTTGGCTTTTTGGCTGCTGCTGCCGGGGGATTTGCCCTGGCCTGGCTGCAGTTTCCCCATTTTCAAAACAGGGCGGTGGCCTGGCTGCGCCCCTGGGAATATTTGGACAGTATCGGCTATCAGGTGCTCCAGGGATTATTTGCCCTGCGGAGCGGCGGGCTGGCGGGGCGGGGGCTGGGGGCAGGTTCTGTCCAGGTGATTCCCAATGTACATACCGACTACTTATTTGCAGTAATTGGGGAAGAATTTGGTTTTTTAGGAACCTTTGCCTTGCTTATGGTATACTTAAGCTTAGCGTTCTGGTCTTTGCGCCTGCTGCATTCTCTGCCGGAAAGGCGGCTGCAGCTCACTGGGCTGGGACTGACCCTTTTGCTGCATCTGCAGGTGTTTTTGGTGGCAGGGGGCATTTTGCGGCTCGTGCCCTTCAGCGGCATGACCCTGCCTCTGGTCAGTTACGGTTCCACTTCCTTGGCTGCGCAGCTCGCCATGCTGGGAATTGTGACGGGCCTTGGCGGAAGGCGGGGTGAAGGCTAGTGCGCAGGTCCTTTCTGGCCATCGCAGTTTTATACGGGCTGTTGTTTGCCGCTTTGTTCTACTGGCAGCTCTGCGCAGAGATTGAGAGCCATCCGGCCAATCCCCGCTATTACCAGATGTTTAAGGAGAAACGGGGCGCGATCTATGACCGCAGCGGCTTGGCCTTGGCAGAGTCGGTCCCAGAGGGAGAAACCTTCGCCCGTGTTTACAGTGCGCCATCCCTGAGTCATGTGGTTGGATATTTCCACCAGCGTTACGGAATGACAGGGCTGGAGCGCCTTTTGCACGAAGATTTGAGTCAGGGGCGCAGTGTGATCACTACTCTGGATTTGCAGGTCCAAAAAGCCGCTGAGGAGGCAATTAACGGGCGTGAAGGCGCGGTTGTTGTGATGAGACCGGCAACCGGCGAGGTGCTGGCCCTGGTCTCTTCTCCCTGGGTGGACGGCAACGAACTGGATGACAACTGGCCAGATTATCTGGACGATCAACGAAGTCCTTTCTTGAACAGGGCAACCCATGGACTGTATCCTCCCGGCTCTACCGTCAAGCCCATCATTTACGGAGCCGCCCTGGCAGGGGAACTGACAGGCAGCGGACAGATCTGGGAGGACGGCGGATCATTAACGCTGAAAAACCGCACTATCAGCAATTTTGGCGGCAAGGCCCACGGGAAAATTACCACTGATCAGGCCCTGGCCCTGTCTTCCAATGTGGTCTTTGCCCGTTTGGCCATGGAATTAGGCGAGGGCCTCCTGGAAGCTTTTCGAGCTTTTGGACTGGGCTCCCAGGTTAAGTTTGACCTGGCTAACTTAGGCGGGCACCTGCCCGGCAAGGCGGCTTCCGACTATGATCTGGCCCAGCTGGGCATAGGCCAGGGAGAGCTGTTGGTCACTCCGCTGCAGATGGCGGCGGCGGTATCCGCCATTGCCAACGGCGGAACCATGATGCGGCCCTATTTAGTGCAGGAGGTGCGGGGCGGGCTGAAACTGAGGCAAATTACGCGGCCTGAGCGCATTGCAGATGTTCTGCCCTCGTTTTCAGCCCAGGCACTGTCGAAGGCGATGGCGCTGGCTGCCTCAGAAGGCACTGCCCGGACAGATTCGCCTGCGTCTTTTTCCTACGGGGGGAAGACCGGCACGGCTCAAATGGGACAGGGGCTTGATCATGCTTGGTTTATCGGCTTTGCCCCGGTGGAAGATCCCCAGATCGCAGTGGCAGTTTTAATCGAGCACGGAGGGTCCGGCAGCCAGGCAGCGGTGCCGATTGGGGTCAGGGTGATGGAAGCTGCTCTGACCATCGACGAGTAACGTTCAAAGGGTGAGAGTATGATTGGAGAAATGTTGGCCAATCGATATGAGATTTTGGAGAAGGTCGGCGACGGCGGCATGGCCTTGGTTTACAGCGCCAAGGATCATCTGCTGAGCAGAACTGTCGCGGTTAAAATTCTGCGCTCCCAGTTTGCCGACGATGATGAGTTTGTAGAGCGTTTCCGCCGGGAGGCCAGGTCAGCAGCCAGTTTGTCTCATCCCAACATCGTCAATATTTACGACGTCGGTGAGATCGACCGTATTCATTATATTGTCATGGAGTTTGTGCAGGGCAACAACCTGCATGACCTGATTCGCGACCACGGTCAGCACTTTTCCCAGGAAGTAATCGTCAGCGTTGGGAAACAGATTGCCATGGGACTGGCCCATGCCCACTACCACGGAATTATCCATCGCGATATTAAGCCCCACAATATTCTGGTGACTGATGAGGGGCGGGTCAAAGTCACGGACTTTGGCATCGCCCAGGCCATGAGCAGCACGAACCTGACCCAGACCGGGATGGTCCTGGGCTCTGTGCACTATTTTTCCCCTGAACAGGCCCGGGGGGTCAATGTTCAGGCTGCGAGCGATCTGTATTCTTTAGGCATTGTTTTATATGAGATGATTGCGGGGCATCCGCCCTTCAAGGGCGATTCCCCCATCAGCATCGCCCTGAAGCACATTCAGGACAATCCCCTGCCCCTCCGTGATGTCCGCCCCGACTTAGACAGCGAACTGGAAGATTTGGTCCTGAAGCTGCTCAACAAGGACCCCAAAAAGCGGGCGGGCAATGCAGAAGAGGTGGTGCGGGCCTTCCAGAGGATTGAGCGCCGCCTGGAAATGGCACAGCATGGTGAGGGACAGGAACCGGGGGATCAGACAATGCCTCTGCCTGTCGCTGGACAGTCAACGGAAGGAGGTTTGGATTTGGCCGGCCGAAAGAAACGCAGCAAGAAGAAAGGGAAGAAAACTGAAGGCGCGCGCCGCAGTTCTAAGGGACTTATTATACTGGTGATTCTGCTGATCCTGGGTGGAGCGGGCTTTGGCCTGGTGCGCCTGATTCCCAAGTTTCTGTTCCCTGAAGATGTAAAGGTCCCCGATGTGGTGGGCCTGTTTGAGCTGGAAGCCGCCCGCGTCCTGCGGGAGGCGGATTTGATCCTCAAAGTAGAGCAGGCGATTTTTGACAATGAGGTTCCCGCTGGGTATATTATTAGTCAGGATCCCCTTGCCGGCCGCATGGTGAAGCAGAACCGGGAGATCCTGGTGAGGGTGAGCAAGGGGCCTGAAGAAGTAGTTATGCCTTCCGTAGTCGGTCTCACCGCCCGCGAGGGCAAGCTGGCCCTGACCCAGGCAGGGTTTGTCCTGGGGGATGAGGAGGAAGCCTATGATCCCGAGGTCAGCCCCGGAGTTGTAATCGAGCAGTGGCCGGAACCCGGCGAGGTTGTAATGAAGGGTACAGTGGTGGATCTGGTGGTCAGCAAGGGACAGGAAGCGCCCCTCTCTTTCGCTTTGCCTGACTTCCGCGGCCAGGACTTCGAAACGGTCAAGGCCCGGATTAGAGAGCTCGGTTTGCCCCTGGGCAACTCCTGGCCTGAGTACAGCACTATCTATCCCCAGGGCCAGGTTATTGAGCAGAACCCAGCGCCGGGGACTCAGGTCCAGCCGGGCTGGAGCATAGATTTTGTCTATTCCCAGGGCACGACGCCTGCTCCCCATTCGACGCAGGTGCCTGAGGACCCCAGGGAAGAGCCCCAATGGATTCATGAGAATCTCTGGAAGACTGAAAACGTCACCATCAATGTCCCGCCAGGGCCTGAACAGGAAGTTGTCATCCTGGTGATTGACGACTTCGGCGCCCGGGAAGTGTACCGGCAGGTCCACAGAGGCGGCAGTTCAGTTGAGCAGAGTGTGCAGGGAAGAGGGCAGAACGCCCGCCTGCAGGTCTATATTGGCGGCCGTCAGTTCTATGATGCACTGTTTCAGGAGTGATTTATGGAAAAGGGAATTATCGTTAAAGGCATAGGTGGAACATACGATGTGCAGACCGAGGCGGGGCTTGTGGCCTGCACCCTCCGGGGCAGGCTGCGCCTGAGGGATGACAGGGTTCTGGTAGGAGACAGAGTTGAGATCTCCAGGGAACCCGGTGGCAGCCGGGGCGTTGTCGAGAGTATCCTGCCGCGCACAAGCGAACTGACCCGGCCCGCCATTGCCAACGTGGATCAGGCGGTGGTTGTCACTGCTGTGCAAAACCCGGCCCCGAATCTCCTGCTGCTTGACCGTATTCTGGTCCAGGCGGAGCTCGCGGGGATTGACTGCATAGTCGTATTTAACAAAGGGGACCTGGATCCGAAGGGGGCTTTGGAGCTCAGGGCCATGTATGCCAAGATTTCCTATCCGACCTTGATTACCAGTGCACAGGAAAAGCGGGGGCTGGAAGAGCTGAGGGCGATGCTGCAGGGCAGGATCACTACTTTGGCCGGCCCTTCAGGGGCAGGGAAATCTTCTCTGCTGAATGCCCTTGAACCCGGCCTGAATCTAGAGACAGCGAACGTAAGCGCAAAAACCCAAAGGGGCAGGCACACTACCCGCAGTGTGGAGCTCTTGTCCGTTGGCGGCGGTTTGGTAGCCGATAGCCCGGGTTTTTCGAGACTGAACATAGAACCGGAACAGCAGCGGGATCTGCAGTTTGCCTTTCCTGAGTTCTGCGACTATCTTGAGTCATGCCGGTTCAGGGGCTGCCTGCATCATCAGGAGCCGGGGTGCATGGTGAAAGATGCGGTGCAGCGGGGAGAGATCCTGGAAAGAAGATATGAACATTATTTGATTATGCTCGGGGAAGCAGCGCCCCGGTACTAGAAAGGAGACAGCAGTAATGGAAATAAGAATCAGTCCTTCAGTTTTAGCAGCAGATTTGAGCAACTTGCGGGGTGAGTTGGAGAAGGTGAAAAACGCCGACCTCTTGCACATGGATGTCATGGACGGCAATTATGTACCTAACATTACCTTCGGCATGCCGGTCATTACGGCCGCTAAGCGATGTTCCGACGTCCCCCTCGATATACATCTGATGATGAATGGTGCTGAGCATTTCCTGGCGGAATTCGCCTCAGTGGAGCCGGAGTTTATAACCGTTCACTACGAAGCGGTGACCCATTTGCAGAGCACCTTGAGGAAAATCCGGGACTTAGGGATTAAAGCGGGAGTCTCGTTGAACCCCCACACGCCCCTCAACGGCCTGAAGTACATCCTCGATGATCTGGATCTGATCATGCTCATGACTGTGAACCCGGGCTTTGGCGGGCAGAAGTTCATCCCTGCCATGCTGGAGAAGGTGCGGGACTGCAGCGAACTGATTGGGGACCGCCCCATTGAGCTGCAGGTAGATGGAGGCATCGGAGTAGACAACTTGGCAGATTTGATCAAGGCCGGGGCTAACAACTTCGTAGCCGGATCGTCCATCTTCGGGGCAGAGGATCCAACGGCCTACATCGAGCAGATGCGTGCTATCGCAAGACAAGGGTAACCTTGTCTTTTTTTTCGCCGTAATTGTTCATAAAACTATAATACTAAGCTTGACAAGTCAGATAATTCAATGTATTATGTAATCAGGCTGGGTGGATAGGGTCAACATATAGAGAAGGGAGGTCAGCAGAGACTTTTAGTCGATCACCTATAAAATAAAACCACATCCCTGGGCGCTGAGATTTCGCTAGCCGCGAAACCTTCAAGAAAGCGGACCTGACCACCCGGTAGGGCAAATGAGGGCATCCTGGCCGCCAAGGATGCCCTTCGTCTGCGTGCAAAATTTAGGGGAGGATTTTCGCAGGGAAAGTAGAAGTATAGGGCAAACGATATAGTTCCGCTAGGGGTGCTGTGAGGCTGAGAGTGGGTTTGCGACCCTAACCCTTAGAACCTGTTGGATAATTCCAGCGTAGGGAAGCGGTAGACCAAGACATGGACCGCTGCTGCCGTGTCTTTTCTATTTAGCGCCTTCCTGTGGAACGGAATCGAAGTTCTGAGGAGGTTTTCATGATGCGTAACAAGAATTTGCGGACGATGGTGGAAGTATCTCTTTTAGTTGCCGCTGCTGTTCTCCTGTCTTTCTTGAAGCTGTTTCGGATGCCCCAGGGGGGAAGCGTGTCTTTGGAGATGGTCCCCATCTTCCTCCTTGCCTTCCGCCACGGCGGCAGAATCGGCATGTTGGGCGGGGGTTTGTTGGGTTTCGCCAAGCTTTTGATTTCGCCCTTCGTGATCCATCCAGTGCAGCTGTTCCTGGACTATCCGGTACCCTATATGCTTCTGGGGATTGCAGGCTTTGGCCTGCTGAGGCAGAATCGCCCGCTGGGTGTGGCTGCCGGATCGCTTTTGCGCTATGTCATCCACGTTGTGGCAGGAGTTGTGTTTTTTGCTGAGTATGCACCGGAGGGAACGCCGGTGATCGTTCATTCCCTGGTGTATAATGCTTGGTACATGGTTCCCGAAGCACTGATTGTAGGGGCAGTCATCATGCTTCTCAGCGGACGGAGGGATCTTTTTGAGCCGGAATACAAGTAAGAGTGCCCTGATCTTGGCATCGGGCGGCGATGTACCGCTTTCGCCGCCTGCCCTTGCAGAAGGCACCCTGGTGATCTGTGCCGACGGAGGAGCAGCACTCGCCCGACTCTGGCAGCTTAAGCCAGAGATTATCATCGGCGATCAGGACTCCCTCGACCAGGAAACCAAGGAGCATTGGCAGGGTTTAGGCGTCCCTTTCCAAGTTGTGCCGGCCAGGAAGGATCAGACTGATCTGGACCTGGCGGTTGAATACGCGCTGCAGCGAGGGGCGGCAAGCATAACGATGGCCGGCGCCTGGGGCAGCCGCATCGATCATTCCTTGGGAAATATTGAACTGCTCTTCCGCCTGGCCAGTGCCGGGATCGAGAACTGGCTCTTGACCCGGGATCATCGCCTCAGCGCATTTTGCACCGAGTTTCAGGCCCGGGTGGCAGAAGGGAGCTATGTCTCACTGATTCCCCTCACTCCGGAAGTAAGGGACGTTTCCACTTCAGGCCTGCTCTATCCTTTGCGGGGTGCAACCCTGAGGAAGGGCAGCACACTGTCCATCAGCAATGCAGCTGCGGCAGAGGATATTTCCGTGACGCTGGCTGAAGGAGTTCTTTTAGCCGTAATCTGACATAAAATACCCCTAGGAAAACCCTAGGGGTATTATGTTCACAGGCAAATTGATACAGGGGCGAAACTATAAGGCACGTTCTACTTTTCCGCTTTTTAAGCATCTTGTGCATACATAAGCCCGTCTGTGACTTCCATTGAACACGATGCGAGCCTTCTGCAGGTTTGGCTTCCAGTTCCTGCGCGTTTTATTCTCAGCGTGGCTTCTGTTGTTGCCGAACGCGGTGCCTTTGTCGCAAATAACGCACCTTCTGGCCATGTCTTCTACCCCCTTTGAACAAGTTTCCATAACGAATTCAATTTTAGCACAGGCTTTTGCAGATTGCAAGCGCAAAAGCCTGTCAGGATAAAATCCTTTACAAGTAGGGTGCAAATGGTTAGAATGGGTATGATAGATTATGGTCCATTTTGGCAATCTTTTAGGGGGGAACGTATAAGTGGCCCAAGAAATTCAAGCCCAATATGGAAGAGTTTCCATACGTGAAGAGGTCATCGCCACCATCGCCGGTGTTGCAGCCATGGAATGCTATGGGCTGGTGGGCATGGCCCCACGCAATATTCAGGACGAACTCACTGACTTGCTCCGCCGTGACAATTTTGAGCGCGGCGTCGACATTCAGTTTAATGAAGATAGTGTCACGATCACTCTGTACATTGTAGTGGAGTACGGCGTCAAGATCTCGGAAGTCGCCAGAATCGTGCAGGAGCGGGTCAAGTATGCAGTTGAAACCATGCTCGGCCTCAACGTTGAGAGCATCAACGTCAAGGTCCAGAGTGTGCGGGTTACTTCTGCAAAGAGAAAGTGATCGGAGGAAGTGTTTTGGACGTTATAAACGGTGTAACGCTAAAAAACATGCTGCTGGTGGCAGCGCGCAACCTCGAGCAGCAAAAAGATACAGTAAATGCCCTTAATGTGTTTCCTGTGCCGGACGGCGATACCGGGACAAACATGTCCCTGACGCTTAACGCCGCGGTGAAAGAGCTGGACAGGGCTAAGGACAATCAAATCGGATCATTGACCAAGCTGTTGGCCCGGGGATCCCTGATGGGGGCCAGGGGAAACAGCGGCGTCATTTTGTCCCAGTTTTTCCGCGGCTTCGGCGACGGACTCGCGGATATAAAAAATGAAGCCACAGGCGAGGATATTGCCCGCGCCTTCGTTTCCGCCTCCCAGACTACCTATCGGGCCGTGATGAAACCAGTGGAAGGAACAATGCTCACCGTCGCCCGCGTAGCTTCCGAAGCTGCCCAGGAGGCTGCTGAGGAGGGCAAGGACGCGACAGGCGTGATCAAGGCTGCCTTGCTCGGCGCGCAGAAGGCTCTGGCGGATACGCCCAGCATGCTGCCTGTGCTAAAGGAAGCCGGCGTAGTGGATGCCGGAGGCCAGGGGCTTGTCTGCATCTTTGAAGGGTTCTGGGCAGGGCTCACTACTTCCCCGGAAGAGCTGGAAGAAATCCTGGCACAGCAGCGCGAAGCAGCTGCCGAGCCGGTTGAAGTTGCGAAAATTCAGGAAGAAGTGCTGGTCAATAAATACTGTACTGAGTTTATCATCCTCGGTGAAGGAATTGACCCCGAGGAAGTCCGCAAAGAGCTGGAAACCCAGGGTGACTCGGTCATCGTTGTTGGGGATGAGCATGTAACCAAGGTGCACATCCATACCGACTATCCGGGCAAGATCCTGCAGTACTGCGGCGATTTGGGCAACCTGACCGAAATCGCCATTGACAATATGATGCTGCAGAATCAGGAGTTTGCCGGGAACGGAGAGAACCACCGCCTGGATTACTCCACCAATGTGGACAATGTTGTGGACTTTCCGCAAGTGGCGGCCCAGTCCAATGCAGCCAAAGAAGTAGGGGTTGTGGCAGTTGTGGCCGGCGACGGCCTGGCTGACATTTTCCGCAGCCTGGGCGTGGATTATATTGTAACCGGCGGTCAAACCATGAATCCCAGTACAGAAGACTTGGTGAAGGCTGTAAACGCCGTAAATGCAAAATCGGTGATCATTTTGCCGAACAACAAAAACGTGATTTTCTCGGCCCAGCAGGTCAAAGAACTTGTGGACAAAGAGGTCGGGGTTGTTCCGACGCGCTCAGCCCCCCAGGGTATCAGCGCCTTGATGTACTTTGTGCAGGACGATCCCCTGGAGGATAATCTGGCTGCCATGGAAAGCAGCCTCGGCGAAGTGAAAACAGGTGAGATCACCTACGCGGTCCGTTCCACCGTGGCCGGCGATCTGCAGATTGAAGAAAGGGACATCATCGGGCTGGCAGAAGGCAAGATTGCGGTGGTAGGCTCCAATCCCAATGACGTCGCTTTTGACCTTTTGGCGACCATGGTTGACGAAGACTCGACGGTTATCAGCATTTACTATGGAGAGGATCAACAGGCCGATCAGGCAGAACTTTTAGGCGAAGCACTGCATGAGAAGTACCCCGATTGCGAAGTGGAGGTCTACTCCGGCGGTCAGCCATTATATTACTATATCGTCTCAGTAGAATAAGGGAGGGGAAAAGTGATGGGTAAAATCCATGTCGTCACCGATAGTGGATCCGATCTTTCCTTGGACATTCGCGAGCGCTTGGGGATCAATGTAGTGCCTTTGACAGTGCAGTTCGGTTCAGAGATTTATAAAGACGGCGAAGAAATATCTGTCGCAGAGTTCTATGGAAAACTGCGGACAGAAAGTGAGATGCCCAGCACCTGTCAGCCTTCGCCGGCGGATTTTGTGGCTATGTATGAAGCGATTGCCCAGCCCGGCGACACCATTATTTCTGTGCATTTGAGCAGCAAGATGAGCGGGACTTACCAGTCCGCAGTGCTGGCCAGCACCATGCTGGATGAGGACATTCAGGTGAAGGTTGT
>JAAYSR010000014.1 GCA_012518325.1 Bacillota bacterium | reverse complement strand
GGGGCCGAAGCCCCTTCACCGGATGAGCTGCTGGAATTCTTACTGGTTGATGCCGCCGATGTTGCCGTTGCCCAGCTGCGTCAGGCTGCCTACGCTGCTCAGGCCTGCCTGGATGATGTAGCCGTCGTTGCCAGTACCCGTTTGGGTCAGCGTTGCTGTAGCAACATTGCCGGTCTGGACAATGGATCCTACGTTGAGGTTACCGGTCTGGGTGGTCGTAGCAACGTTCCAGGTGCCGCCAGGATAAGGTGCGCTGTGGTTCTGCGTCTGAGTTGCTTCGTTTGCGACACCGGTCTGGTAGATATAGGCTTTGAATCCTTCACGGGCCATCTGTGTCTGTTCTGCGTAGTTGGCTGTTCCAGACTGCTCGATAGTGGCTTCATTGCTGTGCCCTGTCTTGCTCTTGTCCTGGGTAACGTAGGCCTGGTTGGCGAGGCCTGACTGGGTGACCCAGGCAGAGGATGGACCGCGGTTCTGTACTACTGATGTGTAGTTCAGCATGCCGCTCTGGCTGATGTCGGCGAAAAGCGCTCTGCTGGCATAATTGTGGTCGCCCTGTACGACATCAGCTCCATTTGCTTCACCATCCTGGTAGATAGTGGCATCCCCTTCAGCTGAGCTTGTTGCCCCATGCATCTGGGTGATGGTGGCTGAGTTTAACGTGCCGGTCTGGATAATTTCGGCAATGTGTCTGCGGAGGGCGCTGTCCTGGATAACTTCAGCAGAGTTGAACGCTCCGCTCTGGGTGACGTAGGTGGTGTGGCCGACGCCTGTCTGGCTGACATCAGCCGAGTTAGCGCCTTCGCCGAGTCCAAAGCCCTCTTGCGTTACTTCAGCCCAGTGGTCATCACCAGCCTGCGAGACATCAGCTGAGTTGAGCCCTGCAAGAAGTCCCAGGGTACGCTGTATGATTTCTGCATAGTTTCCAGACCCGATTTGGGATATGTTAGCGGAGTGTGGTCCGGTTAACAGGCCGAATGTAGATTGGGTCACGCTTGCTTCGTTATCGTCGCCGTCCTGAAGAATTGTGGCGGTGCCTCCGGCTCCGGACTGATCTACATCAGCGAAGTTGGCATCGCCCAGCTGAGTAATGGAGGCGAGTGCGTCTTCACCCCGTTGGTCTACAAAAGCAGCGTTGTCGTCTCCTTCTTGGTCAATATCGGCTGTGTCGCCCTCGCCGCTCTGGTCAACTGCCGCAGCGTTCCAGTCTCCTGCTTGGTCGACCGCAGCTGTGGTTCCGTCGCCGCTCTGACTGACTGACATGGTGTTGCTGTCACCTGTCTGGGTGCCTAGGGCGACAGAATCTGTACCGGACTGTCCGGTTACAGCAAAGTTAGCGTCGCCTTCCTGTTCCAAGGTTGCTGTATTGCCTGGGCCGGACTGCAGTATGTCGGCGAAGTTGTCTTCTCCGTCCTGGCCGATATAGCCTAAATTATCGTCCGCGCTTTGGGTAACAGTTGCTACGTTGTCGTCTCCGACTTGCTCTACTGTGGCCTCATTTGCGGCCTGTACCAAGCCGGTGAGTCCCAACATAACGACTAAGGTTAATACAAACAGTTTTTTCATTTGTAGTCCTCCTCTTTGGTTGTACGTTCCTTGGCCGGTTTCACCCTAGCTCGCTGCCGCCCCATTGGTGACCAGTTAAAAGGCGGCAGGTCTTCGCTTCCAAAGAGTATGGGCATCTGAAAAGTTCTCCTGCTGTTTTGCTCAACGGGTTAGACGACGATGACCACCTCCCGCAGATGCTTTTGACTTAATTATAAGTGCGCCGCTTATAAATTGCTCAAACTCCACTCTAATTTTGCTCAAAAAAATACCCGGAAAGGAAAAACCTTTCCGGGACCCTAGCTGAGCTGGGGTTATGCTATTCAGTTAAGAGGGCTGCCAGACTTTCCTGCATACTGTCAGATGATTCACTGTCTAAAAGGGTGCATGACAGTCTATGCTCCGGCAGCTTTGTTTCCAGTGCTTTGTGCAGCCTGCGGAAGAGTGCCTTGGCTTCTGCTGCGTTTGTATCAGGCAGAAAAACAACGATTTGATCGTCGGTGTATCTGCTGATGATATCAGAGTTCCTCAATGATCTTTGCAGGACGTGAAAGGCCGCAGTGACTTGCCGATTGCGGACTCTGCTTTCGCTGTTTGTGACTAAGAGCAGAGAAAAGTTGTTGCCGCTGCGGGTCAGGCGCCGCTCTTCAGTTTCCAGCATGAACTGCAGCGTTTCACGGTCGCAGATATAGGCGCCGGTAGTTGGCTTAACCTTGAGATTGGAGCTGAAGTGGAAGCCCCGTTTGGCGTCCTTGTTCTGCAGCTGTGCGATCAAATTTTGTGTAGCCTGGCTGGGCTGGAGCTGATACTCGTCCATCAGCATAGTGCTGTACCTTTTGTACAGGTTGAGGGCATCGACATGGCGTTCCCCGAGGATGTAGGCTTTGATGCCCATTTGATAAAGCTCCTCGCGGAATGGATCTTTGTGCACAGCAGAGCGCAGAATGTCTATAGCCCCTTGAATGTCTCCGCGGCAGGCCATCAACAGTTCAGCGGAACGGACTATGGTCTCAAAATAGAGCTCCTGGAACTCTTCTCGGTAGGAGATTGTCCACTCTTCGTAGAGGTCTTCAGGCAGAAAGTCATCACGGTAGAGAGCTAGAGCGGATTCGCAGTGGGACAGCGCCTGTTCGGGACTGCTCTTAGCCAGCTGCCGGGACTTTTTCACATGTTTTTGGAACAGGTGAATGTCAAAGCATTCTTCAGGCAGTTCCAGCCAATAAGACCCGTTGGCATACAGTAGGGGTGCCGCGCCGTCGTTTTCCTCGCCCAGCAGAATCCTGCGCACATACCAGACGGCTGTATGTAGATTGCCCGTGCTGTCTACATCTTCGTTGTCAGGCCAAAGGAGTTCGATCAATACATCTGCAGAGACTTCTTGCCCTGCCCGGGTTGCAAAGTATTTCAGCAGAGTAAGGGCCTTCTTCGATTTCCAGGCATCCGTTCGAATCTCTGTCTCATTGACCGTCAAATAAAAGGGGCCCAAGAGACCGATTTTCAGCCGGCATTTGCTGAGGGTCTTCACCAGTATCCCTCCACTCCATCTTGGCATAATAGTAAAAAAACCATTCCACAATCAACGGAGAATTCCTGTATATATTAGTGAACAAGTTGTAAATTAATCACGCTGCCTCATTAGAGCTGGTAATGTCCCGAACTGCATCAGGGAGGAACCCGCTGGACATTGACGAACTATGGATAGGTTGGATTTCAGAGCAAAAGAGGAGATAGGAACATGCAGCATAATCAGAAGCAGCGTAAGGCAGCACTTTGGGAGCTGTTCAGCGCCTGGTTCAAAATCGGACTTTTCACCTTTGGAGGCGGCTATGCCATGCTTCCCCTCATTGAACGGGAGGTTATTGACAAGAAGGGCTGGACAGACAAGGAAGAGATTTTGTCCATCTATGCTCTGGCCCAGTCGGTGCCCGGGGTCATCGCAGTGAACACTTCGATTATTCTAGGCAATCGCTTAGCCGGAATTAAAGGAGCGGCTGCGGCAGCCGCCGGCGTTATCGCACCGTCGCTGATCATAATTATGAGCATTGCGGTCTACTTTGATTACATAATGAACAGTGTTTACGTCCTGCAGGCGTTCAGCGGGATCAGAGCAGCTGTGGTCGGGCTGGTGGCAGCCGCGGCGGTAAGAATCGCTCTGGGCAGTCTGAAAGACAAGGCGGGATATATTATTGCCTTTGCGGCCTTTGCCTTAAGCGCATTCACTGATCTGCACGCCATTGCCATCATCCTTGGCGGCGCGGTGGCCGGACTGCTTGTCTACTACTTCGGGGCAAGGAAGGGGGCTGAGGACTAATGCTTGCAGCGCTCTATCACTTATTCACAGGTTTTTTCAAAATCGGACTGTTTACAATCGGCGGCGGCTACGCCATGCTTCCTTTGATGCAGGAGGAAATTGCCAGGTACGGCTGGATCACTCCCGCTGAGTTTATTGACATTATCGCCATCGCTGAGATGACGCCTGGCGCCATTGCAGTGAACACCGCCACCTTTGCAGGCTTTCGCACAGCAGGCATCATCGGCGCCATAGTGGCTACTGCAGCTTTGGCATTGCCTTCTCTTTTGATTATCGTTCCCTTGTCAAACTTTTGGGAAGTCCACCGGGAACATCCAATTCTGAAGGCCGTCTTCAACGGCATCAAGCCGGCTGTAGCAGGGCTGATCGGAGCTGCCGCCATCTATATCGGCAGAACCGCCCTGCTGTATGATCCCTTGCTCTCCAAGGGCGACGGTTTCCCTGTTGACTTGCGCAGTTTGATCATTGCCGCGGCGGTATTTTTTGCGGTGCGCAAGTTTCGGGTTGATCCTATTAAGACCATTATTGTGTCAGGCATCGTGGGTTTAATTGTGTTTGGCCTGTGAAACTCCCTTACATTCAAGGCGCAGCTTTACTGCTGCGCTTTTTTTGCTTAGGCAGGAATTGCCCGGCGGAAACCAGAAAAACATGATATCTTCAAATGAAGTTCACAAAAACATAAAGTGGGAGGAATGGTCGATGGCGGTAAAGTACCGGAAAGAGCTGGATTCTATCTCGCCATATGTGCCCGGCAAGCCTATTGACGATGTAAAACGGGAGCTCGGACTGGACCGTGTGATCAAGCTGGCTTCCAATGAGAATCCCTTGGGTTTCTCCAGTTCGGTGCGGGAGGCGGTGATCCGGGCTCTGGATGAGGTAAACCTGTACCCCGACGGCAACGCCACTCTCCTGAAAGAGAAGATCGCAGAGAAGTACGGTGTAACGCCTGAAGAGGTGCTGCCAACCTGCGGTTCCGACGAAATGGTGGATCTGATCGCGAAGACATTTATTGATCAGGGCAGCGAGGTGGTTCTGGCGGAGGTTACCTTTCCGCGCTATTTTTCCACCTCCCAGATGATGGGGGCAGATTTAAAGATCGTACCGATGAAGGACATGGCCTATGACATCGAAGGATTTAAGAAGGTGATAACTCCTGAAACAAGGCTGGTGTGGCTGTGCAATCCCAATAACCCGACGGGATCCTTCTTTACCAGAGGCGAGCTCATCGAACTTCTGGAGTTCATTTCTCCCGAAACTTTAGTGGTCTATGACGAAGCATATTACGAGTTCGCTGACCATCCCGATTATCCCAAGGACAGTGTGGAGCTTGCGAAAGAATACAAAAATATGCTGGTGATGAAGACATTGTCCAAAGCCTACGGCATTGCCGGGCTCCGGATTGGTTTCACTATCGGCGATCCGGTCTTGCTGGGGCTGATCAACAGAATCAGGAATCCCTTCAACGTAACTATGCTGAGCCAGGCGGCAGCCGTCGCGGCCCTGGATGATGATGAGTTCTTAGTCAGGATCATTGAGAACAATCAGGCGGGCAAGTACTATTTATATGAAGAATTTGATAAAATGGGACTGGAGTACGTCAAGACAGAGGCCAACCACATTGCCTTTAACGCAGGCAAGGACGGCGGCCTGGTCTTCCAGGAGCTTTTACAGCGCGGTGTGATTATCAGGCCCATCGGCGGGGAAAAGTACAGAACCTGGCTGCGGGTGAGCATCGGCACAATGGAGGAAAACCGCGAATTTATCAGGGCGCTGCAGGAAGTGCTCGCCTAAAAAAGGAGGAACTATGGACAGATTTATCTTAAACAGGGAAGACGCTGTACTGCTTGAGATTGACATCCAGGAACGCCTGGTTCCGGTAATGAAGTACAGGGATCAGGTGATTAAGAATACGCAGATTCTGATTACGGCAGCCAAGGAGATGGGTTTTCCTGTGCTGGCTACCGAACAGTATCCCAAAGGGCTGGGACGAACCGTCCCCGAACTT
>JAAYSR010000120.1 GCA_012518325.1 Bacillota bacterium | reverse complement strand
TTATTCTTAGGGCTGCTGCGGGCGGCAGTCCGCTAAGGGGTGAACAGCATGAGAGATTTCGCGTTAGAGACAAAGCAGCGCGTTCAGTTTATCAAAGACTTGGTTGCCTCTGCCGGGGCTGCAGGCATAGTCTATGGAAACAGCGGAGGCAAGGACAGTGCTTTAGTGGGTATTCTCTGCAAAATGGCCTGCGAGAACACAGTTGGTCTGATCATGCCCTGCGGCTCCAGAAGAAACTACGCAATCGACAGGGCTGACGCAGAAGCGGTGGCCCGGCAGTATAACATCGAAGCTAGAGTGGTTGACCTGTCAGAAACAAAAGCAGCTCTGGCTGGGACTCTGCACACCGCAACGGAGCTTACCCCCTCCGCCCTGGCCAATATTGCGCCGAGGCTGAGAATGGCCGCCCTCTACGCGGTGGCGGCAAGTGAAAATCGGCTTGTGGCCGGCACCGGAAACCGCAGCGAGATTTATCTTGGCTATTTCACCAAGTGGGGTGACGGAGCCTGTGATTTCAACGTTATTGCGGATTTGACGGCCAATGAGGTCTGGGATTTCCTGCGCTATTTGGGCGCACCGGACTTCCTGCTCTCCAAGCCCCCTTCTGCCGGCTTATTCGACGGCCAGACAGACGAAGAGGAACTTGGCCTTTCCTACCGCAGCATCGATTCCTTTTTGCTCCGGGGAAAAGCGGGTATACATGAACGGGAGATTATGGAAAAGCTGCATCACACTACCGAACATAAGAGGCATCTGCCCATTTTTTATCCAGGGAGGGAACAGCTTGAAAGTAAATGATCACCTTTTGAATCTCTCCGACAGCTACCTGTTCTCCGCTATCGGACAGAAAGTGAAGGAATATCGCTTGAAAAATCCTGACTGCAAAATCATCAGCTTGGGAATTGGAGATGTCACCCGGCCCCTTGTAGATGAAGTGGTTAGGTCCATGGAGGAAGCAGTGGCGGAAATGGCTGCTGCCTCTACCTTCCGGGGCTACGGTGATGAACAGGGCTATCTCTTTTTGCGGCAGGCTATCTGCGGCTATTATGCAAAAAAGAATGTCTGCCTCCACGAGGACGAAGTCTTTATCAGCGACGGCGCCAAAAGCGACCTGGGCAATATTTTGGATATTTTCTCGGAAGATAACACTGTCCTGATTCCCGACCCATCCTACCCCGTTTATGCAGATTCAAACATGATGGCCGGAAGAAACATAGTGTCTGCCAAGGGAAACATTGAAAACGGCTTCTTGCCTTTGCCTGACCCCGAGATTAGGCCCGATCTCATCTATCTCTGTTCTCCCAGCAACCCTACAGGTGCGGTTTATACCAGGGAGGAACTGAAACTCTGGGTGGAATATGCCCTCAGCAATTCGGCGGTAATCCTGTTTGATGCGGCCTATGAAGCCTTTGTTCATGATCCCTCCTTGCCCACCAGCATCTACCAAGTAGAAGGGGCAAAGGAATGTGCCATAGAGTTTTGCTCCCTGTCTAAGACGGCAGGGTTTTCGGGAGTGCGCTGCGGGTATACAGTGGTTCCCCAGGAACTTGTGCGCGATGGCGTTTCTCTGAACAGGCTCTGGCTCAGAAGGCAGACCACTAAGTTCAACGGAGTGTCCTATATCGTGCAGAGAGGGGCTGCTGCCGTTTTTACCTATGCAGGCCTGGCACAGGTTAAGGAGAACATAGCGTACTACATGGAAAATGCCAGGCTGATTGCACAAAAGTTGGATCAGCTTGGCATCTGGCATGTGGGCGGTGAAAATGCCCCCTACATTTGGCTGAAGTGCCCGGACTCCATGTCTTCCTGGGACTACTTTGAATACCTGCTGTCATCGTTCCAGATTGTCGGAACCCCTGGGGCAGGATTTGGGGCACAGGGGGAAGGCTTTTTCAGATTCTCATCCTTTGGCAGCCGGGAGAATATCCTGGAAGCCATGGCAAGGCTGTCATAAAGGAAAACCCCCATACCATACTGGCCGGGGGCTGACAGGTCTGCAAGATGAGCTTAGCGCTTGGAGAATTGAGGCGCTCTCCGAGCTTTCTTCAAACCGTACTTCTTTCTTTCCTTCATACGCGAATCTCTTGTGAGGTATCCCGCCTTCTTCAATGGACCTCTCAAGTCTTCATCAACAGTCACCAGGGCGCGAGCGATACCATGACGGATAGCTCCAGCCTGGCCCGTTGTACCTCCACCATGTACATTGACAATAATGTCGTACTTACCTTCGGTGTTGGTAAGTACTAAAGGCTGACGTACGATGGTTCTCAGCACTTCGCGACCAAAGTATTCATCAATTGATCTTTTATTGATGGTAATGTTGCCATTACCAGGAATTATCCTTACACGAGCCACGGAATGCTTTCTGCGACCGGTGGCGTTATTCATTTCTGCCTTACGAGCAACATTCATCCCGACTGCCTCCCTTCACTTAGGGTTATTGGGTCTGTATTCGTTTAGTACTTCAGAATAAGAGTCTCCGGCTGCTGTGCCTCGTGGGGATGTTCAGCACCGGCGTAGACCTTCAGTTTTTTAATCATCTTACGGCCTAGTTTATTATGGGGAATCATACCCCAGACAGCCGCTTTCACAACTCGTTCCGGATGGCGTTCCAACACTTCGCCTGCAGTAACCGATTTAATCCCACCTGGATATCCACTGTGACGATAGTACTTCTTGTCCTGCAGCTTCTTGCCAGTCAAGTGGATTTTCTCCGCGTTGATGACGATGACGTGATCGCCGGTATCCACATGCGGGGTATAGATTGGCTTATGCTTACCCTTCAGGATCGCAGCTACTTGCGACGCCAGACGGCCTAAAGTCTGTCCTTCGGCATCAACTACATACCACTTTCTTTCCACTTCCTGTGGTTTTGCTGTGTAGGTTTTCATTTCGGGATTTCCCCCCTTTTTATCCAACAAGTATATGCTGACTACTGAGTGTCCAGCAGAAAGCCTTACTTTGGCGGCGAACGGGGCTATACGCTGCCACAAGGCTTTTTAAAGAAAAATTACCAAGTTTCATTCTACCGCACTCTCGGTCCCGTGTCAACCATAATTTACGCTTTCCAAGAACAGCCCCTGGGGCGCAATGGCGGCTCCGGCAAGGCGCCTGTCCCTGCTTGCCAAAATGCAATGCACATCATCCTGGCTCAAGCTGCCCCGGCCCACTTCAACCATGGTGCCCACGATATTGCGCACCATCTTGTAGAGAAAGCCATCGGCGGTGAAACGAATCGTTTTCACTGGGCCACTGGCATCTACCGTTACCTGATGCATCGTCCTAACTGTGGTCTTCACACTGCTGCCGCTCGAAGCAAAAGCCGCAAAGTCATGCTCGCCAATGAAAAGCTTGCTGCATTTCGCGATAGCTTCCCAGTTCAGGGGCTCTCTGCTCCAATAGGCATACCGCTGCAGAAAGACATTGGGAAATTCATCCTCATAAATCTGATAGCGGTAGGTCTTCGCCAGAGCACTGTAACGTGCATGGAAGCTTTCAGCTTCCAGCCTGCTGCCGATGACGCGAATATCTTTGGGAAGCAGGGCGTTGAGGGCGTATGGAAGCCGCTCTACAGGCACTGTCAGCCGATCATCCCGGAAACTCACCGTCTGGCCTTCACTGTGCACTCCGGCATCAGTTCTGCCCGCGCCGGCGATCCGGATGAAGTTCGGCCCAAGCCTGCTCAACGCTGCCTCCAGCTCGCCCTGAATCGTGCGTTGGCCGGGCTGAACCTGAAATCCTGCGTAGTCTGTACCGTCATACTGCACAATCAAAACATAGGTCTGCATCTCTATCCCCTTAGAACAGTAAGCCCATCAAGATAGAAAAGGCTGCTACAAGGATCAGGGCAATGCGATCATGCTGCTGGAACTGCAGCTCCCTGAGCTTGGTCCGCCCCTCGCCGCCGCGGTAGCCCCTGGCCTCCATGGCGATAGCGAGGTCATCTGCTCGGCGAAATGCATTTACAAAGAGGGGGACCAACAGGGGAATCAAGCTTTTTGCCCTCTGCATCAGCCCTCCGCTTTGGAAGTCCGCTCCCCTTGCCATCTGGGCTTTCATGATCTTCTCCGTCTCTTCCAGGAGAGTAGGAATGAAGCGCAGCGCAATCGTCATCATCATAGCCAGCTCGTGGGCGGGAATTCCAATCCTCTTGCCGGGCCTCAGCAGGGTCTCGATCCCGTCGGTAAGCTGCATTGGAGATGTGGTCAGCGTCAGCATTGATGTGCCTATAATCAAGAGAATCAGCCTGGTGCCCATCAGAAGCCCCCTGATCAAGCCTTCCCAGGTGACCTTCAGGAACAGGAATTGGAAAATGACCCGTCCATCGGTCATAAACAGGTGCAGCGCCAAAGTGAGCACCAAAATCACCATCAGGGGCCTGATCCCCCGGAGCACAAACCTGCCCGGGATCTTAGAAGCACGCACCACAAGGGCAATGGCCAGGGCTGCCAGTCCGTAACCTACGAAACCGTCAATCACAAATAGAAGAACGATGAGGGCCAGGGCAGACAGGATTTTTGTCCTGGGGTCAAGGCGATGAATAATGGAATCGCCGGGGATGTGCTGACCGATTGTCACACTTCGAAACATCCTCATTTCCGCCACCCCATTACTCTTATGATCTCCTCTTCAGCCTCCGGCACAGTCAGGATATCGGTTCTCACATCCAGGCCCCTGGCCTTGAGCTCATGCATCAGTTCGGTTATCTCAGGTACGCCAAGCCCAAGTTCCCTGAGCCTGGCCACTTCTCTGAAGACTTCCACCGGGGTGCCGTCCAGAGCAACCGTTCCCCGGTCCATTACAATTAACCGGGTAGCCAATCGTGCGATATCTTCCATGCTGTGCGTTACCAGAACCACGGTAATGCCGTCGTTGTGGAGCTGGCTGATTTCAGCCAGGATCTCCTCTCTGCCTTCCGGATCCAGGCCGGCTGTAGGTTCGTCAAGGACCAGGACCGAGGGACGCATAGCCAACACACCGGCGATAGCAACTCTGCGCTTCTGACCACCGCTGAGCTCAAAGGGCGATTTGTCCTTAATCGCCTCAAAGTCCAAACCGACATAGGCCAGTGCTTCCCGTACCCGCTGAATCACATCCTCGTCTGACAGTCCAATATTGCGCGGTCCAAAGCCCACATCTTCCAGTACAGTCTCGCCAAAAAGCTGGTGTTCAGGGTACTGAAAGACCATGCCCACCTTCTGGCGAATCAGGCGCAGCTGCGTATCCTTTAAGGTCAAGTCCACACCGTCAACAAACACCTTGCCTGAATCGGGCTTCAGCAAACCGTTAAAATGCTGGATCAGCGTGGACTTTCCCGAACCTGTCGGACCGATAATCCCCACAAGCTCGCCGTCTTCAATCTCGAGGCTGACATTCCTCAACGCGGCTTGACTCATAGGCGTACCCTCAAGGTAACTGAAAGAAACATTTTCTAATCGGATGGACATAACAGCATCACCATTTCATTTACAGTCAGTATTCCCTGAGGAACTGAACAGCCGCGATTTCTCAGGCGTTCCGCCAAATCAGTCACCTGCGGAACATCCAAATGGAGTCTGCGCAAGAGCTCCACCTGACTGAAGACTTCCCGGGGGGTGCCCTGCAGTACAATACGCCCTTCATCCATTACGATCACCCGGTCTGCCCCGATCACCTCATCCATGTGATGGGTAATGTGCAGGAC